>JAWLGG010000244.1:0-5042 GCA_041685155.1 Chromatocurvus sp. | reverse complement strand
TGCTGGCGATCCTGTTCGCCAACCTGTTTGCACCGCTCATGGATCATTTCGTGGTCCAGGGCAACATCAAGCGGAGGATTGCCCGTGTCCAGTAACGACAGCATCAGGAAAATCATTACCGTCGCCTTCCTCCTGTGCATCGTCTGCTCGGTCGTGGTATCCACGGCGGCGGTATTGCTCAAGCCGGCACAGGACGCGAATCGCGACCTCGACCGCAAGCGCAACATTCTGCAGGCCGCGGGCATGCTGGAAGAGGGCAAAACCGTCGAGGAACTTTTCCAGCGCATCCAGCCGCGCTATGTGGACCTTCGCACCGGTGATTTTGCGGAGGAAGTGCCGGCCGGGTACAACCAGCAGAAAGCATCAAAGAACCCCCAGCTGTCCACCGACCTGAGCGGGGACGAGGATCGCGCCGGCATCGGGCGGAAGGCACACTTCGCCGAGGTGTATCTGGTGGAGTCCGAGGGCGGCGGCGGCCTTGAGAAGATCATCCTGCCCGTGCACGGCTACGGCCTGTGGTCTACCCTGTACGGGTTCGTGGCGCTGGAGTCGGATGCCAACACGATAGCCGGTCTGGGATTCTACGAGCACGGTGAAACACCGGGACTCGGCGGTGAGGTCGACAACCCGCGCTGGAAGGCACAGTGGCCGGGCAAGAAGGTCTACCGCGACGGAGAGGCGGCCATTGCCCTCGCCAAGGGTAGCGTGGATTCGTCCAGCCCGGACGCCCAGTGGCGTGTCGACGGACTGTCCGGCGCGACACTAACGAGCCGGGGCGTTACCGATCTGGTGCAGTTCTGGCTCGGCGAAAACGGTTTCAAGCCTTTCCTCAACAACCTGAAAACGGGGGACGCCTGACATGCAGGGCATCAAGGAAACACTGACGACACCAATTTTCAGGAACAACCCGATCGCACTGCAGATCCTCGGTATCTGCAGTGCGCTGGCGGTGACCTCCTCGCTGAAAGTGACACTGGTCATGTGCGTGGCGCTGGTCTTTGTGACCGCGTTCTCCAACTTCTTCATCTCCCTTATCCGCCACCAGATACCGAGCAGCATCCGCATCATCGTACAGATGACAATCATTGCCTCCCTGGTGATTCTGGTAGACGAGGTCATCAAGGCAGTCGCCTACGACATCAGCAAGCAGCTGTCGGTCTTTGTCGGCCTGATCATTACCAACTGCATCGTCATGGGCCGCGCCGAGGCCTACGCGATGAAGAACCCGCCGGTGCCGAGCTTCTTTGACGGCGTTGGCAACGGTCTGGGCTATTCGGTCGTGCTTATCGCCGTCGCTGTCGTGCGCGAGCTGTTCGGCGCGGGCAAGCTCATGGGTGTGGAGATACTGCCGCTGGTTACGGAAGGTGGCTGGTACAACCCCAACGGTCTGCTGCTGTTGCCGCCGAGCGCCTTCTTCCTGATCGGCTTCTTCATCTGGGCATTGCGCAGCTGGGACAAGAAGCAGGTTGAGGAGCCGGACTTCACGATGGCGAGCCATACGACGGCGAAGGAGGGTGTGTAATGGAGTATTACCTGAGCCTGTTCATCCGCGCCGTCTTCATCGAGAACATGGCGTTGGCCTTCTTCCTTGGCATGTGTACCTTTCTGGCGGTATCCAAGAAAATCGGTGCCGCCATCGGGCTGGGCATCGCCGTTACGGTAACGCTTGCCATCACGGTGCCCGTAAACAACCTGATCTACAATTACCTGCTGGCCGACGGTGCTCTCGCCTGGGCCGGCCTGCCGGATGTCGACCTCAGTTTCCTGGGTCTGCTCTCGTATATCGGCGTGATCGCCGCGCTGATCCAGATCCTGGAAATGTTTCTCGACAAGTATGTGCCGGCCCTCTACAACGCCCTTGGGGTGTTTCTGCCCCTGATCACGGTCAACTGCGCGATTCTCGGCGCGTCCCTGTTCATGGTGGAGAGGGACTACAACTTCGGTGAGAGCGTCGTATTCGGCGCCGGTGCCGGGGTCGGCTGGGCACTTGCGATCGTCGCCCTGGCAGGCATTCGGGAAAAACTCAAGTACAGTGATGTTCCCGACGGCTTGCAGGGGCTTGGCATTACCTTTATCACTGTGGGGCTGATGTCACTCGGCTTCATGTCGTTTGGTGGCATTGACCTGTAGCTGCAGTAGCGAGGAACCCTGAATGAATATGACAATTGTCTTTGGCGTCGCGATGTTCACCGCGATCGTTCTCGCGCTGGTAATGGTGATCCTGTTTGCCCGGGCGCGCCTCGTCAGCAGCGGTGACGTTACCATCCAGATCAACGGCGAAAAGACCATCACCGTGCCCGCCGGCGGCAAACTGCTGCAGACGCTCTCCGACGCAGACCTCTTCCTGGCCTCCGCCTGCGGTGGCGGCGGGACCTGCGCCCAGTGCAAGTGCATCGTCAAGGAGGGCGGCGGTGCCATGCTGCCCACCGAGGAGTCGCACTTCACCCGCCGGGACGCGGCGGAGGGCTGGCGCCTCAGCTGCCAGACGGCGGTCAAGCAGGACATGGTCATCGAGGTCCCCGAGGAGGTTTTCGGGGTGAAGCAGTGGGAGTGCGAGGTTATCAGCAACCCCAATGTCGCCACCTTCATCAAGGAGCTGACGCTGAAGCTGCCCGAGGGCGAGAACGTCGAGTTCCGCGCCGGTGGCTACGTGCAGCTGGAATGCCCGCCGCACGAGGTCCGCTACGAGGACTTCGACATCGAAGAGGAATACCGCGGTGACTGGGAGCGCTTCGGCTTTTTCAAGGTGGTCTCCAGGGTCGATGAGCCGGTGATCCGTGCCTACTCCATGGCCAACTACCCGGAAGAAAAGGGCATCGTGAAGTTCAATATCCGTATCGCGACCCCGCCACCGGGCAGCGAGGGAATACCCGCGGGCAAGATGTCGTCCTGGGTTTTCGGCCTCGCTCCTGGCGACAAGGTGACCGTGTACGGGCCGTTCGGCGAGTTCTTCGCCAAGGACACGGATGCGGAAATGGTCTTCATCGGCGGTGGCGCGGGCATGGCGCCCATGCGCTCGCATATCTTCGACCAGCTGCTGCGCCTGAACACCAAGCGCAAGATCACCTTCTGGTACGGGGCGCGCTCGCTCAAGGAAATGTTCTACGTCGAGGAGTACGACAAGCTGGCTGAAGACTATGACAACTTCACCTGGCACGTCGCGCTGTCCGATCCCCAGCCCGAGGACAACTGGAGCGGCGACACCGGCTTTATTCACAATGTCCTCTACGACCGCTACCTCAAGGACCATCCGGCCCCCGAGGACTGCGAGTTCTACATGTGCGGCCCGCCCATGATGAATGCCGCCTGTGTGAAGCTCCTCAGCGACCTTGGCGTCGAGCCGGAGAACATCATGCTGGATGACTTCGGTGGCTGACCGCCGGTGCGGTACCTCGAAAAGCCACCTTTGCGGGTGGCTTTTTTTTGCGCTGCTGCTTGTTCTCCCGGCCTGCGGGGAGCGGACCCAGACGCACAGGCTGCAGGGCGCCACCATGGGAACCACGTGGCACATTACCTATACGGGTGGGCCCCGCCCCGAGGCCATCAACACGGCGGTGGAAGCCGTCCTGGATTCTGTCAACGCCAGCATGTCGACCTATCGGCCGACCTCCGAGATCAGCCGGTTCAACCGCACCCCCGTGGGGCAGGCGGTGGCGCTGTCGCCTGGGTTTGCCGAGGTACTGCAGGCGGCATTCGAGGTCGGTTCACGCTCCGGCGGCGCCTATGATGTCACGGTGGGGCCACTGGTCGACCTGTGGGGTTTCGGCGCCGGCAGCGATGCGGACTGGTCGCTGCCTGCACCCGGGCAGGTGGCGGAGACCATGGGCCGCGTCGGGCAGGACGCGCTGGAGTGGAATCCCTCTCGGGGCACCCTGGTCAGGCGTGCGCCGGTTACCCTGGATTTCTCCTCCATCGCCAAGGGCTACGGTGTGGATCGCGTCGCTGGCGTCCTGCAGGCCGCGGGCGTCGACGACTACCTGGTCGAGGTCGGTGGTGAAATGCGCGTTGCCGGGCTAAGCCCCCGGGGCGATGCCTGGCGCATTGCCGTGGAGACGCCGGTGGCCGGACAGCGGGGTGTGGCCGAGGCGCTGGCGGTGACGGATATCGCCGTCGCCACCTCCGGCGACTACCGGAATTTTGTCGAGGTGGAGGGCGAGCGCTACTCGCACACCCTGGACCCGCGCACCGGCTATCCCGTGACGCATGACCTGGTCTCTGTGACGGTGCTGCACGAACGCTGTATGATGGCGGATGCGTGGGCGACGGCCCTCAGCGTGGTCGGTGCGGAAGAGGCCCTGCGCCTGGCGTCAGGCAATGACCTGGCGGTCTTTCTGATCACGCGCGACGGCGATGACCTGCAACGGCATGTGTCACCCGCATTCACTGCGCGATTCGGCGCAGTCGAGATGGAATAGAAGGACGGTACACGCAATGATCTGGGTATTTCTGACAACCTTTTTGGTGATGGCGACGGTCATGGCGATCATGGCAGTTGGTGTCATGGCGGGCAGGGAGCCGATCAAGGGCTCCTGCGGGGGTATCGGTGCCATCGGCATCGATCAGTCCTGCGAAATCTGCGGCGGCAGCCCGCAGCGCTGCGAGGAAGAGACGCGCGATGCCGGCGCCGCCTCCCGTAAGAAGACCTCGAAAGCCGCTTTCTACGACGCCGATAACACGTAAGCGCGTGTGGACAGGCTGCGGACCTATCCGCTGTATATCGGGTATCGCTACAGCTTCAGTCGCAAGCGCAATCGTTTCACCGCCATAGTCTCCTTGATCTCCATGCTCGGCATGGCACTGGGCGTTGCCAGCCTGATTGTCGTGCTGTCGGTGATGAACGGCTTCGCCGCGGAACTGCGCGGACGCATCCTGTCCCTGGTTCCCCACGGCTACGTGAACTTCCCCGATGCCGATACCGGAACACGCTGGCCCGAACTCATGGAGAAAACGGCAGGCACGCCCGGCGTGGTTGCCGTTGCCCCCTTTCTGCGGGAGCAGGTGCTGCTCGGGTCCGGCAGTGCACTGCAGGGCGCGCGGCTGTT
>JAWLGG010000009.1:916-20819 GCA_041685155.1 Chromatocurvus sp. | reverse complement strand
GCGCGCAGAACCTGGCCTTCAACGAGATTGCCCGCCACGCCATACAGGCGGATCCCGATTTTGATGAAGGCCACTATCTGCGCCATGGCAAGGTGCCGGTTCGCGGCCTCAGCCTGGCGCGCATGATCGGGCATATCACCTATCTCTCCGACGACGCCATGGCGGACAGGTTCGGCCGCGAGCTGCGCTCCGGCAGCCTGGACCAGGGCGCCGCGGAGGCGGCGGAGTTCCAGGTGCAGAGCTACCTGCGCTACCAGGGCAGCCAGTTCTCCGGCAGCTTCGATGCCAATACCTATATCCTCATGACCCGCGCGCTGGACTACTTCGACCTGGCGCGTGAGTACGGCGATGACCCGGTCGCCGCCATGCGTGACAGCCGCTGCCGCTTCCTCGTCATCTCCTTCAGCACGGACTGGCGCTTCTCGCCGGCGCGCTCGCGGGAGATCGTGGACGCGCTGATTGCCGCGCGGCGGGATGTCACCTACGTCGATATCGAGGCCAGCGAGGGCCACGATGCCTTCCTCCTGCCCATACCGCGCTACCTGGACGTATTCCGCGCCTACATGCGGCGCGTGGAGGTCGACTGATGCGCCAGGACCTGGCCCACATCCTGCGCTGGATCAAGCCGGGTGCCCGCGTCCTCGACCTCGGCTGTGGCGATGGCGAGTTCCTCGAGCTCCTCCGCGACCAGCGCCAGGTGACCGGCGCGGGTATCGAGATCGACAGCGACAACATCACCGCAGCGGTGGCGCGCGGCCTGAGTATCCTGCAGCAGGACCTCGATGCCGGGCTGGACAATTTCCCGGACCAGAGCTTCGACACGGTGGTCATGGCCCATGCCCTGCAGGCGGTGCACTACCCGGACCGGATCCTGGACGAGATGCTGCGCATCGGGCGCGAGGGCATCGTCACCTTTCCCAACTTCGGTCACTGGCAGTGCCGCCTGCACCTGGCCTCGCGCGGGCGCATGCCAGTGTCGCGCTTCATGCCCTATACTTGGTACGACACGCCGAACATCCACTTCTGTACCGTGCGCGATTTCGAGACCCTCTGTGCGCAGAAGGGCATCCGCATTCTGGGCCGGGACATGGTGGGTTCCCCGGCCTCCCGTTCACTGCTCGCCAACAGCTGGCCGAACCTGTTCGCGCTGACGGCGATCTACCATATAACGCGCTGATATGCCTGTACTTTCACGATACACCGCGATCCTGTCCTGCCTGCTGCTGCCGCTCCTTGCCGGCACCGCGCAGGCGCAGCAATCGAAACGCTTCGACAACTACGAGCTGCACTTCAGCGTGGTCAACACTACCTTTCTCGACCCGGGGATTGCCTCGCAGTACGGCATTGTCCGCGGCAAGCGACGCGGCATCGTCAATATTGCGCTGCGGGAGCACCGCGAGGGCCAGAGCGACGGCGAGGCGACAACCGTACCCATGACCCTCGAGGGCAGAACCTGGGACCTGATCGCCGAGCAGCCCCTGGAGTTCACCGAGATCAATGAAGACTCCGCGGTCTACTACATCGGTGACTTCAAGTTCATCAACCGCGAGTGGCGCTGGTTCGAACTGCGTTTCCGCCCGGAGGGTGCCGAGCGGACCTACACCCACAAGTTCAAGCACCAGCTCTACATCCACTGACATGCTGTCGCCCGGTGCAAAGGTGGTTGTCGCCAGCGGCAATGCCGGCAAGGTCGCCGAGCTGTCCCGCACGCTGGCATCCCTCGCGCTGGAGCTGGTCACGCAGGACAGCCTCGGCGTGCCCGGGGTGGCGGAAACCGGTGCAACCTTTGTGGAGAACGCACTGATCAAGGCGCGCAACGCGGCGCGCCACACAGGCCTGCCCGCGATCGCCGACGACTCCGGCCTGGAAGTAAACGCCCTGCAGGGCGCGCCGGGGGTGCACTCCGCCCGCTATTCGGGGGAAGGCGATACCGGCAACAACGCAAAGCTGCTGCGCTCCCTCGCCGGTCTTCCCGACGAGCAGCGCGGCGCGCGATTCTACTGCGCGCTGGTGCTGCTGCGCCACGCGGATGATCCGACCCCGGTGATTGCGCTGGGCAGCTGGCGCGGCCGCATACTGCACGAACTGCGCGGCGAGGGCGGTTTCGGCTACGACCCGCTGTTCTGGGTGGACAGTCAGCAGTGCAGCGCGGCGGAGCTGCCGCGGGAGGAGAAGAACCGCATCAGCCATCGTGCCCGGGCAAGCGCGGCGCTGCTTCGCGCCCTTGAACGCGACCAGTGACCCGCGACAGCGACGACCTCGGCCTGTACATCCACCTGCCCTGGTGCGAGAAGAAGTGTCCCTACTGCGATTTCAACTCCCACGAACGCCAGGTCATCCCCGAGGAGCGCTATGTGGATGCGCTGCTGCGGGACCTGCAGCACGATGCGGGGCTGGCCGAGGGGCGGGAAGTCACCAGCATTTTCATCGGTGGCGGCACCCCCAGCCTGTTCTCCGCCACGGCGATAGACCGCCTGCTGCAGGGCGTGGACGAGCACCTTGCGCTCGCCGCCGACATCGAGATCACGCTGGAGAGCAATCCCGGCAGCGCCGAGGCCGGCAGGTTCGCCGGCTATCGCGCTGCGGGCGTGAACCGGCTGTCACTGGGAATCCAGAGTTTCGACGATGCATCGCTCCTGGCACTGGGCCGGGTGCACGACAGCCACCAGGCGCTGCGCGCAGTGGACGCGGCGCGCAGCGCCGGCTTCGACAATATCAACCTCGACCTGATGCACGGGCTGCCGTCGCAGACGGTGGCGTCGGGGCTGGCGGACCTGCGCCAGGCGCTGGCACTCGCGCCGGAGCACCTGTCCTGGTACCAGCTCACCGTTGAACCGAATACGCGCTTCTACAGCGACCCGCCGCTGCTGCCGGTGGAAGACAGCCTGGCCAGGATCGAGGAAGAGGGCAGTGCCATGCTTGCCGAGGCGGGCCTGCAGCGCTATGAAGTCTCCGCCTACGCCCGCGACCACAGGACCTGCCGCCACAACCTGACCTACTGGCGCTTCGGTGACTATCTGGCGCTGGGAGCCGGTGCGCACGGCAAGATGACGCAGCCGGGTGGAGACATCTGGCGCTATGCGAAAACCCGACAGCCCGAGGCCTATCTCGCTGCAAACGCCGGACAGCACACCAGTCAGCGAAGACGCCTGGCAGAGCAGGACCTGCCCGGCGAGTTCATGCTCAACGCCCTGCGCCTCGACGCCGGCGTGCCCGTCGAACGCTTCAGCGTCGTCACAGGTCTCTCGCTGGCGACAATACAGGCAACGGTGGAAGCGCTGGTGGAGGAAGGCCTGCTGTCACCGGACGCAGGCCGCCTGCGGGCTACCGAGCTGGGCCAGCGTTTTCTGGACAGCGTGGTCGGGCGCTTTTTCCCCGACTGACAGGATCGACCACGCCGCCCGGGCGGCGATCTGGTATTACCGGACGTGCGGGGTAGCGGACTGATCATTGGCCCGCCGCGTGAACAGCAGATCGCGAACGCCGTGACCGAGACGGGTACCGCGCTGCTCGAAGCGGGTCGGCGGCCGGCTGTCGGGGCGGGGCGCATAACCGCCATGTGCTACCGTGTTCTCGAGCCCCGGGTTTGCCGACAGAACCTCCAGCATCTGCTCGGCATAGGGTTCCCAGTCGGTTGCCAGGTGCAGGGTGCCGCCGGGGCGCAGGCGGGTGACCACCAGGTCGACGAAGTCGGGCTGTATCAGGCGGCGCTTGTGGTGGCGCTTCTTGTGCCAGGGGTCGGGAAAGAAGACCTGCACCGTATCCAGCGCCTCCGGCGGGATACAGTCGCGCAGCACCTCCACCGCATCGTGGCAGAAGACGCGGACATTGCGCAGTCCCTGCTCCGACACCAGGTGCAGCAGGCGGCCGACACCGGGGCGATGCACCTCGACGCCGATAAACCCCGTACCCGGGGCAGCGGCGGCCATCTCGGCGAGTGACTGGCCCATGCCGAAACCGATCTCCAGTACCCGCGGGGCGCCAGGGCCGAACAGGGCGTCCAGGTCCAGCGCTTCGGGGCGGTAGTCCAGACCCCAGTGCCGCCACTCGCGATCAAAGGCGCGCTGCTGGGCATCGGTCATGCGCCCGCTGCGCAGCACGAAACTGCGTATGGGTCGCCGCTTCGGCGTATCACTCATCGGAAAAACAGGCCGGTATCAGGGAAGCAGCTTCCAGCCGAATGCGGCAAGGCAGCCCCAGCCGGCGATAAACGCAAGGCCGCCGAGCGGGGTGACCGCACCGAGCCATTTCACGCCGGTCAGGCTGAGGGCGTAAAGACTGCCCGAGAAGAGAAACAGGCCGATCAGGAACAGCCAGCCGCCGGATTTCAGCAGGCTCGCTTCCGGGGCACTGACCGCGAGCAGGCCGACCGCTATCAGCGCGAGGCTGTGGTAGAAATGATACTGCACCGCAGTTTCAAAGATATCGCGGGCATGCGCATCCAGACGGCCACGCAGGGCATGGGCGCCGAAGGCACCAAAGGTCACCGCCAGCAGTCCGGCAATGGCACCGAGCGTGATGAAGAGTCTCGCCACGTCGCCGGGACCTACGGATCAGGCGGCGATGCTGGCACGCAGCTTTTTCATCGCCGCCTGTTCGAGCTGGCGGATACGCTCTGCCGACACGCCGTACTCTGCAGCCAGTTCATGCAGCGTGGCCTTGTTCTCGGCCAGCCAGCGGCGCGCGAGAATATCGCGACTGCGGGGGTCGAGGTCTTCCAGCGCCAGGTAGAGGCCGTCCTCGCTGCTCTGCTGCCAGTCCTCGGACTCGACCGCCTGCGCGGGGTCGCCGGAATGGTCCTCAAGATAGTACTGCGGCGACTGCCAGACATCGTCATCATCGCTGTCGGCAGGGGCATCAAAGGGCATGTCGCGATTGCTCAGGCGGCCCTCCATGCGCTGCACTTCCTGCACATTGACACCGAGGTCTTCGGCAACGGCCTGCGCCTCGTCGGCGCTCAACCAGGCCAGGCTCTTCTTGGCGCTGCGCAGGTTGAAGAACAGCTTGCGCTGGGCCTTGGTCGTCGCCACCTTGACGATGCGCCAGTTGCGCAGGATATATTCGTGAATCTCGGCCTTGATCCAGTGCACCGCAAAGGACACCAGGCGAACACCCTTGTCGGGATTGAAGCGCTTCACCGCCTTCATCAGGCCGACGTTGCCTTCCTGAATGAGGTCGGCCTCGGCCAGCCCGTAGCCGCGGTAGCTGCGCGCAATATGCACCACAAAGCGCAGGTGTGACAGCACCAGCTCGCGGGCCGCCTGCACGTCGTTGTCAAAGTACAGCTGTCGCGCCAGCTCCTGCTCGCGATCCACGGTAAGCACCGGGATGCGGCCGACCGCCTGAACGTAGGCAGCGAGGTTGGCACCCGGTACCAGTTGATCCAGCGGCTGAATCGTTGTCGTCATGTTGATCTCCTCCGGAGAGAGAGCAAGTTTAGCACTCAAACACTTAGAGTGCTAACACCCGGAAAGTTCCCCGCCACCCCCCCCCCCCCGGCCAGGGGTTTCCGTTGCCATTACAGTCACTTGACCCTTTATGCCGGCTCGATACCGCGCAGGTGACGCGATACGGCCACCCACGCGCCGGCAAGCCCCAGCAGGCCGCCGGCCAGCACCAGCTGACAGCTGCCGACTAGGCCAAGGCCACTGAGCTGCCACTGGGCGTTGTACGCTGCCGCCAGCACCGATACCGGCCCTCCCAGCGACCACAGGCCAATGGCGGTCAATGCCGCCGCCGCGACGCCGCCGCCGACACCGTACCAGAGCCCCGTGTAGAGAAAAGGCCGGCGGACAAAGGCATTGCTGCCCCCGACCAGGCGCGTGACCAGGATCTCCTCGCGCCGGCTCTCTATCGCCAGGCGTATGGTATTGCCGAGAATCAGCACGACCCCGGCGCAGAGCAGGAGCCCGAGGGTCAGCACGATGCGCTGGCCGAGGGCGAGCAGGCCCTGCAGCCGCCGCAGCCAGGCGCTGTCCACCACGACATCCGCCACCTCCGGCAGCGCCGACAGGGTTGTCGCGAGCGCGTCGCTCGCCGCCACCGACTCGCGGTCCCGCGGGGTGACCAGCAGCAGGTGGGGCAGGGGATTGTCCTCAAGGCCGTCAATGATGTCGGCGAACCCGGACTGCTGGCGAAACTCCTCCAGCGCCCCGTCGCGCGAATGAAAGACCACACCGGCAACGTCGGCCCGCTCGCTCAGGGACCGGGCGAGCGCGCGCGCGCCCTCCGTGTCGACCGAGCCGGCGAGAAACAGCGAGAGGCTTGCCTCTTCCGCCACGTTGCCCTCGAGACCGCGCAGATTGTCCAGCGCCAGCATCAGGCTGACCGGCAGCGCCATGGCGATGCCGACCACCAGCCAGGTGAGCACGCTGGACACGGGATGATCCAGGATCTTCAGCAGGGAGTCGGCGGCGGAGGCGCGATGATGCCTCACCCAGGCCCGGTACCGGGTGCCGGCACCGCGGCGCGCCACGCGCGCGCCCTCCGGCGGCCGGTTTCCCTTGCGCGCCACGTCAGTGAGTACCCACAAGCCTGCCTTCCCGCAGGGTGACGATGCGATGGCGCAGGCGGGAAATCAGGGACAGGTCGTGGCTGGCGATGAGCACGGTCAGGCCGACGCGGGCAAAATCCGCGAACAGCTGCATGATCTCCGCGGACAGGGCCGGGTCCAGGTTGCCTGTGGGCTCGTCCGCGAGCAGCACCGGTGGCCGCCCGACGACCGCCCGGGCAATGCCCACCCGCTGCTGCTCGCCGCCGGAGAGGGTCACCGGCATGGCGCGCTCGTGCGCGAGCAGGCCGACCTTGTCCAGCGCCGCCCGCACCCGGCGGCCGACCTCGCGGTCATCGTAGCCGGCGATCGTCAGCGGCAGGGCGACGTTGTCGAACACCGTGCGGTCAAACAGCAGGCGATGATTCTGGAACACCACACCGATACCGCGCCGGTGCGCCGCGACGCCGCGGCGGCCGATGCGGGACAGGTCGTTGCCGTTGACCACGACACGCCCCCGGGTCGGCTGCTCCATGAGCATGATCAGGCGCAGCAGGGTGCTTTTACCCGCGCCCGAATGACCGGTAAGGAACACCAGTTCGTCGCGGTTGACGTCGAAGGACACCTCGCGCAGCGCATCAAAGCCGTTGTCGTAGCGCTTGCTGACCCGCTCGAAGGAGATCACCCGGGCTACCCGCGATCAAACAGGGCGTCGATGAACTCCCGGGCGGCAAAGGGACGCAGGTCCTCCGCGGTCTCGCCCACGCCGATATAACGGATGGGCAGGCCCAGCTTCTGGGCGATGGCAAATATGATCCCGCCCTTGGCCGTGCCGTCGAGCTTGGTCAGGGTGATGCCCGTCACGCCGACCGCCTCGGTGAAGTGGCTGGCCTGGGCCAGCGCGTTCTGGCCCGTGCCCGCATCGAGCACCAGCATCACCTCGTGTGGGGCCTCCGGGTCCTGCTTGCGCAGCACGCGCACCACCTTGCGCAGCTCCTCCATCAGGTTGTCCTTGTTGTGCAGCCGGCCGGCGGTGTCGGCGATCAGCACATCGACTTCCCGCGCCTTTGCCGAGGCCAGGGCATCGAACAGCACCGAGGCGCTGTCCGCGCCGGTGTGCTGGGCCACCACCGGCACCTGGTTGCGCTCGCCCCAGACCTGCAGCTGCTCCACCGCCGCCGCGCGGAAGGTGTCACCGGCGGCGAGCATGACCGAGAGTCCCTGTTCGCGGAACCGGTTCGCCAGCTTGCCGATCGTCGTGGTCTTGCCGACGCCATTCACACCCACCATCAGAATCACATAGGGCTGGTGCCCGGTGACGTCCAGCGGCTTTTCACAGGGCTCGAGAATGCCGAACAGCTCCTCGCGCAGGGCATCGCCCAGCGCCTCGGGCTGCGTCAACTCCCTGCGGGAGACTCGCTGCGTAAGGCGCTCGATAGTCTGCAGGGTCGCCTCGACACCGACATCCGCCATCAGCAGCCGCGATTCCAGCTCCTCCAGCAGCTCGGCGTCGATCTCCTTGCGCCCGAGGAACAGGTTGCCCACACCCGCCACCAGGTTGTCGCTGGTGCGTCCCAGACCGCGACGCAGGCGGGCAAAGAACCCGTCTCCCGCGGCCTCGTCGCGCCGACCGGGGCGCTCCGCCGGGGCGGCGACAGCGCCGGCGGGCGGTGCCGCCTGCGGCGATTCCTGTGCGTCCGGCGTCGCTGTCGACGCCGCATCGTCGGGCCGCGAATCCGGCTTGTTGCGTTTGAAGAACTTCATAATGACCGTGATAGAGTGAGGGCTGGCGCCCGGGAAAGACGCCATCCTACCATCGCGGCAAAGAGTGACGAAATGACGACAGGTCGCAGGCGGCACACGGCGCAGAATCCGACGGGCGGTGCCGTGCGCATCATCGGTGGGCGCTGGCGCGGACGGCGGGTGCCGGTGGCCGATGCCCGGGGCCTGCGCCCCACCGCGGACCGGGTCCGCGAAACCCTGTTCAACTGGCTGCAGGCAGATATTGCCGGCGCGCGCTGCCTCGACCTCTTCGCCGGCAGCGGTGCCCTCGGTCTCGAGGCCCTGTCCCGAGGGGCGGCACACTGCACCTTTGTCGACAGCAACAGCGAGGTCCTGCGCGGCGTCAGTTCGGCGCTGGCAACCCTGGAAGGCAGCGACAGGGCGCTGTGTCAGGCGCAGACGGCGGAGCGCTTCATTGCCGGCTGTGTAGAACCCTTCGACCTGGTGTTTCTCGACCCGCCCTTCTCGGATGACCTGCTCGTCGCAACCTGCCGACAGCTGCATGACAGCCCGGCGCTGGCAGGACACAGCCTGGTCTACATCGAAAGCGCGCAGTCAGCAGTTACCCTCGACCTGCCACTGGCGTGGCAGCCCCTGCGGCAGAAGCGTGCCGGCGCGGTGCATTATGCCCTCTACCGCTGCACCACCGGGGGCTGAATTGTGCGGGGATAGCGAATTGTTTACCATCGCCGCTCGCAGGGGCAGGGGAACAACGCCATGAGTCGCGAGACCGTTATCTATCCGGGGACTTTCGACCCGATCACCAATGGACATGTCGACCTCGCGGAACGCGCTGCACGCCTGTTCGATCGCGTGGTGGTGGCGATTGCCTACAGCGAGAAGAAGACGCCGCTGTTCGACCTGGAGGAGCGCGTGGCGCTGTGCAGAACCTCTCTGGCGCATCTGGACAATATCGAGGTGGTCGGATTCAGCAATCTGCTGACAGACTTCGCAAAAAGCCAGAACGCGCGATGCGTGCTGCGCGGCCTGCGCGCCGTGGCGGATTTCGAGTACGAATTCCAGCTGGCCAACATGAACCGGGCCATCTATCCGGCCTTCGAGAGCATCTTCCTCACGCCCTCGGAGCACCTGTCCTACATATCGTCGTCCCTGGTGCGGGAAATAGCCGCACTGCGGGGCGATGTTTCACCGTTTGTCCCGGCCGCGGTGGCCGGCGCACTGGCAGAGAAGTTCGCCTGACGCAGCGCGGGCTCAGTCGGCGTTCCTGCGCGCGTCCCTGAGCTCCTTGTCCTTGTAGGTGTAACCGGGGTTGCGGCAGCCGAGGCAGCGCACGAAGGTGGTTTCCGCGGGACCGATCACCAGGGTCTCCGCGGCTTCGCTGACGTGACCGGCCATCGCGGTGAAAGGCAGACTGACGATGAATGCCGCTGCGCCCGCCGCGGTCATGACCAGGCCGATGGGCCGGGCCACCACCAGGTCACCGACCATGGCGAAGGGATCGGGTGTCTCATCCACCGCCTCCGCCAGCGCCTGCGGCACTGCCAGTGACATGATCATCACCAGACCTAGAAGATGCACTCCCACGGAGTTGCCGAATCGCCCTTGCTGCATGCCTGCCTCCCGCGGACTCTCGCCGCCTGCGCCGTCTACAGCCGTAGTGTAGCCCCTTCAGCGCTGGCAGGCTACGCAGTAAACGCTGCTGCGCTGGCCGAGACGTTTCTCGCGCAGCCGGGTGCCACAGCGCTTGCAGGGCTGGCCGGCCCGCCCGTAGACCCACAGCTGCTGGGCGAAGTAGCCGGGCCTGCCATCGCCGCCAACGAAATCGCGCAGCGTCGTCCCACCCTGCGCAATCGCCGCACCGAGAACCTGCCTGATGCAGCCGGCCAGGCGCTCGTAGCGCGGCAGGGCTATGCGGCCGGCGGGACGGGCAGGTGAAATACCCGCCAGAAACAGGGCTTCCGATGCATAGATGTTGCCGACACCGACCACAATACGCCCGTCCATCACGAAGGGTTTCACGCTGGTGCGCCGCCCGCGCGACAGGCGGAACAGGTGGGCACCGTCAAACGCGGGCTCCAGCGGCTCGGGACCGAGCTGCGCCAGCAGGGGATGGTCGCTGCCGCGGGGCAGCCAGTGAAAGCTGCCAAAGCGGCGGGGATCGTTGTAGCGCAGCCACAGCTCCCCGTCGAACTGCATATCGATGTGATCGTGGGTCATCAGCGGCGTCGTCGGCTGCACCATGCGCAACGACCCGGACATGCCGAGATGCACCATGAGGTGTCCGCGATCCGTCTCGAACAGAAGATACTTGGCGCGCCGGTGCAGCCCTGTGATCGTGCGTCCCTCGAGGAGGCGCGGAAGCTCGGGCGTCACGGGCCAGCGCAGCCGCGGCTCGCGCACCACCACCGCGTGGAGGCGACGCCCGGTCACGTGCGGCGCAAGGCCGCGCCGGGTGGTCTCTACTTCGGGCAGTTCAGGCATCCACCGGACCCGAAAGACGATCTCCCCGCCACACCCGCCGCCGCGGACGGGCAAAAAAAACCCCGGCGCGAGCCAGGGTCTCTTGACGCCGGTACATGCGGGCCTACTTGATCTTGCCTTCCTTGTACATGACGTGCTTGCGCGCCTTCGGATCGTACTTCTTCATTTCCAGCTTGTCCGGCGTGGTGCGCTTGTTCTTGTCCGTCGTGTAGAAGTGCCCCGTTCCGGCGGACGAAATCATGCGAATCTTTTCTCTCATGCTTGTGCTCCCCGAGCGCTCAGGCTCTAGAATTTCTCGCCGCGGGCGCGCAGGTCGCCCAGGACTTCATCGATACCCTTCTTGTCGATAATCCGCATGCCCTTGCCGGATACCCGCAGGGTGACAAACCGCTTCTCCGACTCGACCCAGAATCGATGATGGTGCAGGTTGGGCAGGAAGCGGCGACGCGTGCGGTTCTTCGCATGCGATACATTGTTACCGGTAACCGGACGCTTGCCGGTGACCTGACAGACTCTTGCCATGACTCTCTCCTTGGAAGGACGCCGGACCAAGCCTGGCCGTGTCCTGACTCCCCGTCGCCCTCTGCTGCGATGCAGCCGGTGGACACACGAAGGTCGCTGTTTGTTCTGGGCGGAATGCGCCATTTCGGGACGCCGGGCAGCACCGGAAAGGGAGTACCCGCCGCGCGGAGCGCGACTTTATACCAGAACCCCTACGGTGGTGCAAGCAGGAGGGACAACCGCTGCCTACAGGACAGGGGCAGAGCCCTCACAGCAACCCCGACTCACAGGAGGCCCGATTCGGCAAACGAGTAGGCCTGGCCCCGGCCGATGATGATGTGGTCGAGGACACGGATATCGAGCAGGCCGAGCCCCGCCTGCAGGCGCTCGGTGATGCGCCGGTCGGCGACACTCGGTTCGGCGATCCCGGAAGGGTGGTTGTGCGCGAATATGACCGCTGCGGCGCGATACTGCAGGGCGCGCACCGCCACCTCCCGAGGGTATACTGCGGCGCCGTCCAGCGTGCCGAAGAACAGGTCCTCGCAGCGCAGCAGGCGGTGCTGGCTGTCGAGGAACAGACAGGAGAAGATCTCGCGCTCGCGGGCAGCCAGGTGGTGCTGCAGGAAGAGGCGGGTGCGTCGCGGGCTGGACATGACGTCCGCCTGCTTCAGGTGCTGCTCCACCGAGCGTCGCGCCACCTCCATCGCCGCCTGAAGCATGGCGTACTTGCCCGGCCCGATGCCGGGCTCGTCGGCGAGCGCGTTGGCATCCATCGCCAGCACCGTGGCGAGATCGCCGGCGCGGCGGAGCAGCGCCATGGCGAGATCCAGCGCCGAGCTGCCGGCTCTCCCGGTTCGCAGCAGCACCGCCAGCAGTTCCGCGTCGGACAGGGCCGCGGCGCCGCGCTGCAGCAGTTTGTCCCGCGGCCCTTCCCCCCGCGGCCAGTCACTGATCGCCATGGCGAGCTCCTCCCTGAGCACCTCCCGGACAGTGTGAAAACCGGCATCAGGATGCTATCTTCTGACGCGGTCAGCCCTATTCTCCCAGCCCGAGGGCGCGAATGGCACATCTTTTCAATCGCAATGTTCTGCTCGGCGTCTGTGGCGGCATCGCCGCCTACAAATCCGCGCAGCTGGTGCGCGATCTGCAGGCGCTGGGCGCCAACGTCCGGGTCGTCATGACCCGCGGGGCAGAGGCATTCATCACGCCACTCACGCTGCAGGCCCTGTCCGGGCATCCGGTACACCGGGAGCTGCTCGACGAGGAGGCCGAACGCGGCATGGGGCACATCGAGCTCGCGCGCTGGGCCGACCTGCTGCTCATCGCCCCCGCCACGGCGGATCTCATGGCGCGACTCGCCAGCGGGCGTGCGGACGACCTCCTGTGCACCGTGGCGCTGGCAACCGCGGCGCCGAAAATGCTGGCACCGGCCATGAACCAGCAGATGTGGCGCGATCCGGCAACCGTCGCCAACAGCGCAACCCTCGCCGAGCGCGGCGTGGTGCTGGTCGGGCCGGATGCCGGCGACCAGGCCTGTGGCGACGTAGGTCCCGGACGCATGAGCGAACCCGCCACGATCGCCGCCCGCGCGGCGCAGCTGTTCCGCTCCGGCGCACTTGCGGGCCTGCGCGTGGTCATCACCGCAGGACCGACCCGCGAGGCGCTGGATCCCGTGCGCTACCTGAGCAATCACAGTTCCGGCAAGATGGGCTTCGCCCTGGCGGAGGCCGCCGTGGACGCCGGCGCCATCACGCAGCTGATCAGCGGTCCGGTGAGCCTCGAAACCCCTGCCCATGTCACCCGCCGCAACGTCGAGAGTGCCCGCGACATGCTCGTCGCCAGCGAGGAGCTGGCGGCGCACTGCGACATTTTCATCGCCTGCGCCGCAGTGTCGGACTACCGCCCGGTGCAGGCGGCAACCCTCAAAATAAAGAAACACGAGGAAACGCTGGAACTCGCACTCGTGCGCAACCCGGATATCGTCGCGGCGATCGCGGCCTCCAGCCCGCGTCCCTTCACCGTCGGCTTTGCAGCGGAGACCGGCGACCCGGTGGACTACGCCCGGGACAAGCTGAGACGCAAGAAGCTCGACCTCATCGTCGCCAACGACGTGTCGCGCAGCGACATCGGCTTCAACAGCGACAGCAACGCGGTCACCCTGGTCTGGCCAGCGGGCAGCAGGGCGCTGGCGGTGGCGTCCAAGAAAACCATCGCCAGGCAGATCATTGCGGAAATCGCCGCCCTCTACCGGGCACACGCTCCCGACGCAGCCGTTCCACTATCCCCCTCACCGTAATACACTAGCGTCGCTCGGGGGAGAAGGGCGCTATGCTGAAAAAAGAAGCCAGAAAACAACAGGCAGCACGTGATGCCCACGGTATAACCGCGAGCGGCAACGGCCTGTACACCATTACCCTGCACAGCCTGGCGCTGGTCATCCTCACGCTGGCGGCCGTCATCGCCTTCCTGGTCCTGATACGCCAGCCCCAGCTCGAGCGCGACCTTGTCGGGCTGGTCACCGGCGGCTTTGCCGAGCAGCGCGCGCAGGCCATCGCGGCCCAGGTTGCCTCAATGCGGGAGCGGTCGACCCGCGCCGCGCGGGGCGATGCGGTTCGCGAGGCCCTCGCGGCGGACTCAGCGGCAGCCATCGCCAGCGCGGAACAGCGGCTGCGGGATGCGTTTCCCGAGGCGGTCAGCCTGCGCCTGCTACCCCTGTCGGACATGGGCACGGCCGAGCGCACGGAGAACGGGCTGGGGCTGCGCAACCATATAGAAGTCGACCTGGTCCGACGGGCAAGCAATGGCGAGGAGGCGGGCCCCGAGGCCTACCGGATCGAAGAGCAGTGGCTGATCTCCCTCGCAACCTCCGGCGCGGCAACCCGCGACGAGGAGTTGGGGCGCCAGACGGTGCTGCTGGTCACGCTGCCGCAGACATTCTTCCGGGCGGCGCTGGCCACCGGCGCCGGCAAGCCGGGCGAACTGGCCATTGAGCAGCGCTACGTCGGTGCACGCAGCAGCAACAGCACCGTCATTGCAGGGGCGGCGGCAATCACTGAAGACACGGCCCGCGCCGCAGTCCCGGACACGCCCTGGACGCTGCTGTTCACGCCCTCCCCGTCGTTGCTCTCAGACCTGCGCAGCGGCGTCCAGGCGCCGCTGGCCAGCCTTGCGCTGCTCGGGCTCGTCGCCATCGCGGCGCTGCTGCTGGTCATGCTGCGCTACCCTGCCCTCCTCAGGCGGGAAGTGGCGCGCACCGGGTCAGCCGCTGAACACCGCACACCCTTCGCGCTGCGTGTACCCGAACTCATGCCCCTGGCGCGCGAACTGCGCAAGCTCACCCTGCGGCGGGCACGGCTCGACTCGGCAGGCAGTGTGCCCCGTGTTGCGCCCGCGGCGGCGGATCCCGGTGAGGCACCGCAGAGCGCACCTGCGCTGACCAGCGTCAGCGGCCAGGCAAGCTCGCTGCCACAGCACATTTTCCGCGCCTATGACATCCGCGGCCGCGCCGAGCAGGAGCTCGACGACGAGACCGTGTACCGCATCGGTGCCGCCATCGGGACCATGGCCGAGGGCCTCGACGAGCAGACGCTGGTGCTCGGCTACGACGGTCGCGCCAGCAGTGGACGCATCAAGTCGGCGCTGGAGAAGGCCCTCCTGCAATCGGGCCGGGACGTGATCGACATCGGCCTGGTGCCGACGCCGCTGGTGTATTTCGCCACCCACAAGCTGGATGCCCGGTCCGGCGTCATGGTCACAGGCAGCCACAACCCGGCGGAGTACAATGGCCTGAAGATCGTGCTGCAGCAACAGACCCTGGCAGAGGGCGGTATCGACAGGATCCGCAGCCTGGCGCTGTCCGGCAAGTTCAGCCGCGGCAACGGCCACATGATCCAGCAGGACATCATTCCCGACTATCTCGACGAGGTGATCGGCGACATCGCCATCGCCATGCCGCTGAAAATTGTCATCGACGCCGGCAACGGCGCCACCGGGCACATTGCGCCCATGCTGTTCGAGGAGCTGGGCTGTGAAGTGGTGCAGCTGTACTGCGAGGTCGATGGCCGCTTCCCGAATCATCCGCCGGATACCGGCAACGAGGACAACCTGCGGGACCTGGCGGCGGCAGTCACCCGCGAGTCGGCGGATTTCGGTATCGCCTTTGACGGTGACGGCGACCGCGTGGCCGCCGTCACCGGCAGCGGCCGCATAGTCCGCGCGGACACCCTGCTGATGCTGTTTGCGCAGGACGTCGTGGCGCGCAACCCCGGCGCCGACGTCGTCTACGACGTCAAGTGCAGCAACAACCTCGGCCAGCTCATCACCCGCCTCGGCGGCCGCGGCGTGCTGTGGAAGACCGGCCACGCGCTGATGAAGCAGAAAATGGTCGAGACCGGGGCCATTCTCGGTGGCGAGTTCTCCGGGCATATGTTCTTCGCCGAGCGCTGGTTCGGCTTTGATGACGGCATGTACGCCGCCGGCCGACTGGCGGAAATCCTCAGCAGCGGCGACAGCAGCCTCGACGAGCTGGTGGATGCCCTGCCCCGTGCCGCAGGCACCCCGGAACTCATCCTGCCGGTGGACGAGAGCGACAAGTTCAGGCTGATCCAGGCCTTTCGCGATCAGGCCCGCTTCCCGGACGGTCGCGTCAACGACCTCGACGGCGTGCGGGTGGACTTCAGCCACGGCTGGGGCCTGTTGCGCGCCTCGAATACCTCGGCGGCGCTGACTGCCCGCTTCGAAGGGTCCGACGAGGCCGCGCTGGAGGACGTCATGAGCGTGTTCCGCGAGCAGATGGCGGCCGTTCACCCCGACCTCGACCCCGGATTCTAGGAGGACCAGGCACCCACGGTGCCGCACAGCCATGTCACTGACACCCGATGCCGCGATGAACGTCGCCAGGGTCCTCACCGAGGCCCTGCCCTATATCCAGCGCTTCACCGGCAAGACCATCGTGGTCAAGTTCGGCGGCAATGCCATGGTCGACCCGCTGCTGCACGAGAGCTTTGCCCGCGACATTGTGCTGATGAAGCTGGTGGGCATGAACCCGGTGGTCGTGCACGGCGGTGGTCCGCAGATCGGCGCGCTGCTGGAGAAGCTGAGTATTCCCAGCTCCTTCGTCGACGGCATGCGGGTGACCGATACCCAGACCATGGACGTGGTGGAGATGGTCCTCGGGGGGCGCGTCAATAAGGAAATCGTTACCTCGATCAACCGCGCCGGAGGCAAGGCGATCGGCGTCACCGGCAAGGACGGCGGGCTGATCCGCGCGGAACGCCTGCAGATTACCCGCCAGGGCCCGGAACTGTCGGCGCCCGAGATCATCGATATCGGACAGGTGGGCGAGGTCCGGCAGATCGATACCGAGATGCTCAACGTCATCCTCGACAGCAATTTCATACCGGTCATCGCACCCATCGGCGCCGACGACGCGGGCAATACCTACAATATCAACGCCGATCTGGTGGCCGGCAAGATTGCCCAGGTCATGCAGGCGGAGAAACTCATGCTCCTTACCAACGTCGCCGGGCTGATGGACAGTGAACAGAACGTGCTCACCGGCCTCAGCACGGCGGAAGTGGATGCCCTGATTGCCGACGGCACGGTGCACGGCGGCATGCTGCCCAAGATCAGCTGCGCCCTCGAGGCGGTGAAGTCCGGCGTGGGCAGTGCGCATATCGTCGATGGCCGGGTGGCCCATGCCGTCCTGCTGGAGATATTCACCGACGAGGGCCTGGGCACGAAGATCACCCGTCGCGGCGCCTGAGCAGTCCTCATCAGGCGGGCGGTCAACGTTGCGGCCGGTCCAATGCGTGGCTAGGATGTCACTTCAACATAGCGAGCCTTTTCATGGTGCAGAAAAAATCCCAGCGTCGACAGGATATCCTCGAGGCACTGGCAGAAATGCTTGAAGCCAGCCCCGGGGAGAAGATCACCACGGCGAAACTGGCGGCGCGGGTAGGCGTATCGGAGGCGGCCCTCTACCGGCATTTTCCCAGCAAGGCCAAGATGTTCGAGGGCCTGATCGAGTTCATCGAGGACAGCCTGTTCCAGCGCGTCGCCATCATCCTGCGCGAGGAAAGCACGGCCACGGAACGCTGCGGCACCATGCTGGTGCTCCTGCTGACCTTTGCGGAACGCAATCCCGGCATGTCGCGGATCATGAACGGGGATGCCCTGGCGGGCGAAACGGCGCGCCTGCACCAGCGCGTCGCGCAACTGTATGAGCGCTTCGAGACCCAGATCAAGCAGGTCCTGCGCGAAGCCGAGCTGCGCGAGGGCCTGCGGCCGCTGCTGCCACTGCCCGCGGCGGCAAACCTCCTGATGGCGACGGCGGAAGGGCGCATCACCCAGTTCGTGCGCAGCAATTTCCGCCGTTCACCCACGGAGGACTGGTCGCTGCAGTACCAGTTCCTGATGCAGCAGTTTTTCCGCGACGCCGTGTCGACGGCGCCGGGCGCCGGGTCAACGTCGGCGCTCAGGGAGTCGACCGGTTAAGGCATTTCCCGAGGCGACAGTTACCCCAACCAGCCCCGGTCACGGGCCTGCATCCGGTAGGAGCGACTGACCGGCACCTTCATTCCGTTTACCAGCACGAGTTTCTCGCCTTTCTCCTCGCCATCGACTGCCCGCTCGGCAACCCACCAGGAGCGGTGCACACGCATGCCTTCGCCGTCGCAGAGTTCCGCCAGCGCATCGCTCAGGCGATAGAGGATCAGTTCCGAGCCCGCATCGGTATAGACGCGAAGGTAGTGCCCTTCCGCCTGCAGTGCCAGCAGCCCGCCCTGACGATCCTCGCGCAGGCGTGACAGGAATGCCGGCGGCGGCGCGTAGGCCATCGCCGGCGTGTCGGCGTCACCTGGTACCGTACCGGCAGCCGTGGCCTCCTGTACGTTGGGGATGCTCCCGGGATCCGGGTCAGCCTGCCCGAAGGGCGTCGGCGCATGTTTGCCCGGCGGGAAGTAGCCAAAGCGGTCCAGGCCGAGGACATAGAAGAACATGAGGTTGATGCCGACCCAGCTGATGATGTTTGTCGGCAGCTTCTGCAGAACGTTCGACAGGGAACCATCCTGCAGAGGCCCCGCGAGGGCAGCCGGCAGGAACGACTGGACCCACTCGGTGTAGAGCCGCATGACGGGCAGAATCGCCAGCCAGCCTATGATGACCTGCGCAACAATGAGGGTTACCCAGAGCGGTACGCCCCGGGGTCGCAGCAGATTGGCGAAGGGTGGCGTGAGCAGCTCCAGGAAAAACAGGCTGCCGAATGTGACGCCCATCCAGTACAACAGGGAGAAGTGTCTGGGCCAGTCAGCAGCCCGACCAACCTGGGTCCAGCCCAGAAAGAACCCGATAATCAGGGGGACACCCAGGTAGAACCAGAGCTGCAGCTGCCGCCTGTGCTTCTCGGACATCACCGCCTGCCTGCTGGGAGCCATCGTCATCGCCGAATCAAGCATCCTTGTTTTTTCCGTTCGCGCTGCGCGAATGCCACTCGTGCAGCGACCGGCACTTCCCCGACGCCATGCGTGAAAAAATCGCGTCTTTTCAGGAATTTAACATGGCCCCCGCAGTGCCGTCGTGCCTATCCTCAGCAAAGTCGCTTCAGCAGTTGCACAACGGGAGATTCTCCCGGAAAACCATCGGGGACAAGAGGGAAACGGCATTATGCACACAAATAACAGGATACTGGCAATTGCAGTCACTGCGGCAGTCACGGGTGCCGGGGCCGCCGTGGCCCAGACGACGGCGCCGCCGGCGGGCGCAACCGCCATTGAGGAAGTGGTGGTTTCAGCGCGCAAGCGGGAGGAAAGCATTCAGGACATACCAATCTCGGTGTCCGCCATGGACCTCAACCAGATCGAGCGCCAGGGCATCAGCAGCCTCGCGGATATCGCCAAGTTCACGGCGTCGCTGACCTGGTCCGAGGGGCTGAGCCCCTGGGACTCCAAACCGGCGATACGCGGACAGACCAGCGTGCGCGCGGCGAGCGAGCCTACCACCAGCATCTTCGTGGACGGCAACCTAGTGCCCTGGCGTTCCGGTCTCAACATGCAGAACCTGGCCATCGAGCGCATCGAGGTGGTCAAGGGACCACAGAGCGCGATGTTCGGCCGCGGCGTGCTGTCCGGCGCGGTGAATTACATCACGCGCCGCCCCGGCGACGAATTCGGCGGCTGGATACAGGCGGAGATAGGCGAACGCGGCCGGCAGGAGCTCAGCGGCTGGCTGGACCTGCCGGTGAGCGACGCCCTGTCCTTCGGCGTGTCGGGACGCTGGATGGACTTTGAGGACGGTCTGTTCGACAACACATTGACCGGGCGCGATGGCGTGGCCGCCTCCGAGGTGTCGGCGGCGGCGCTGTCCATGCGCTACGACGCCGGCGGCAACTTCCGTGCCTACGTACGGGCCTCCTACTCCGACGACTATATGGCCCAGCCCGCCTACCACACGGTGCCCTCGAACAGCCAGATCGGACCGTCGCCGGCCAACGTCTGGTATCGGGGCGAGGTGCCTGTCGATACGGACCTGATCGCCCACAACTGCGACAGCTGTGAAGGCAATACACGGGAGGTCACGTGGTTGACCGCGAACCTCGACTGGGACGTCGGCGGCGGCACCATCACCTCGCAGACCGGATTCAACCGTACCGATGGGACCTTTGACCTCGATATCGACTACATGGGCCTGAGC
>JAWLGG010000009.1:0-906 GCA_041685155.1 Chromatocurvus sp. | reverse complement strand
CAGACACGCCCGTGGGCTTTCTGCAGAACAACCTGCGCCAGTTCATCGGTCGCGATATCGAAACCCTCAGCCAGGAACTGCGCTACATGTCGCCGCAGGACCAGCCGCTGCGCTGGATGGTCGGCCTGTACTACTACGACGAGCAGGTGGATGAACAGGGTGCCAGCGTCCTGGGGACCGCACTGACACCGGACGATGTCCCGAAAACAGACCAGACCTACGATATCAGCGCCTACGCCGCCTTCGGCTCCGTCGAGTGGAGCGTGAACGACCGGATCACGGCGGGGCTCGAACTGCGCCGAAGCTACGAAAAGCAGGAAGTGGACTTCACTTTCGGCGGCAATCCCGAATCTCTCGATGATACCTGGGAAGAATGGCTGCCGCGTGTCTCGCTGGACTATCGCGTCAGCGATACCCTCATGCTGTACGGCGCGGTTGCCAGGGGGACCAAGCCCGGCGGGTTCAATACGGCGCTGGGTGCCGGGTCCGTGGAACTGCCGCGGGAGCTCCTGCCCTTCGACGAGGAACTGGCGACCAGCTATGAAATCGGCATGAAGTCGGAGTGGCTGGACCGCAGCCTGGTCTTCAACGCCGCGATTTTCTACACCGACTGGGAGGACGTGCAGGTCAACGCGGTGTTCGAGCCGCCGCCGCCACAGGTCGGCCAGGTGGGTTATACCGCCAATGCCGGCAAGGCGCGTGTGCCCGGGGCGGAATTCGATTTTGCATGGCGCGCAACCGGGTCACTCGAATTCCGCGGGGGATACTCCTACTCCCCGGCGCGTATCCGCGACGCCCTGGAAACACGGCTGGCGGGTACGGATGTGGATCTGTCCGGCTACCGGCGCATGCCCTACTCCTCCGACCACAATGCCAACCTCTCGGCAACCTGGACGCAGGAGTTCG
>JAWLGG010000243.1:0-5111 GCA_041685155.1 Chromatocurvus sp. | reverse complement strand
GGTGACTTCACCGCCGTCGATCGCGCCAGCCTCACCCTGGATCAGGGGCAGATCGGCTGCCTGCTCGGCCCCTCCGGCTGTGGCAAGACTACCCTGCTGCGGGCCATAGCGGGCTTCCAGGCCATCAGCGAGGGCAGCATCGCGGTCGGCGGGCGCACGCTCAGCACGCCGGGCCTGCAGGTCAGTCCCGAGCACCGCCGGGTCGGCATGGTGTTCCAGGATTTTGCCCTCTTCCCCCACCTCGACGTGCGCGACAACGTCGGCTTCGGCCTGCGCCACCTGGCCCGGAGCGAGCGCCGGGCACAGGTAGCGCGCCTGCTCGAGATGGTGTCCCTGGCCGATCACGCGGCGGCGCGCCCCCACGAACTCTCCGGCGGCCAGCAGCAGCGCGTGGCGCTGGCCAGGGCGCTGGCGCCGGGTCCCGACATCCTGCTCCTCGACGAGCCTTTTTCCAGCCTGGACAGTGAGCTGCGGACCCAGCTCGCCGCGGAAGTCCGCGACCTGCTGAAGAAAGACGGCGTCACCGCCATCCTGGTGACCCACGACCAGCACGAGGCCTTTGCCATGGCCGACCGGGTGAGCCTGCTGCACGACGGGCGCATCGACCAGACAGACACGCCCTACAACCTGTACCACCGGCCCGCGAACGCCTTCGTCGCCGAGTTCATTGGCGGCGGCAACCTGATCGAGGTCACGGTCAATGCCGATGGCGAACTGAACGATCGCCTCGGCGTACTGGACCTGTCTTCCCGGGCCTTCACGCCCGGGCAGCGCCTGCGCCTGCTGGTGCGCCCGGACGATATCGAGCACGACGAGAGCAGCGACATCCACCTGCGCGTGGTCGACCGCGCCTTCCGCGGTGCCAACTTTCTATATGAACTGCTTCTCCCCGATGGCCAGCGCGTGCCCTGCCTGGCCCCGAGTCATGTCAAGGTGGAGCGCGGTAGCCTGCTGCCGGTGCGCTTCAATCTGCAGCACGTCGTGATCTTCAACGGCGATCAACAGCGGCCTGCCTGAAACGGTATAATCGGTGCATGCACAGGATTGATCGCACATTCACCCTGGCCCCCATGATGGACTGGTCGGACCGCCACTGCCGCTACTTCTGGCGCCAGCTCACGCGCCGTGCCCCGCTGTACACGGAAATGGTCACCACCGGCGCGCTGATACACGGCGACCGCGAGCGCTTCCTGCACTACCGCGAGGAGGAGCACCCCCTGGCCCTGCAGCTGGGCGGCAGCGACCCTGCGGACCTGGCGCGCTGCGCGCGCTGGGCGCAGGAGTGGGGCTATGACGAGGTCAACCTCAACTGCGGCTGTCCGTCGGACCGCGTCCAGTCCGGTGCCTTCGGCGCCTGCCTCATGGCGCGGCCGCAGCAGGTAGCCGACTGCGTCGCCGCCATGCGCGCCGCCTGCGACCTGCCGGTGACCGTCAAGCACCGCATCGGGATCGACGACATGCAGGACTACGAGGACATGCTGGCCTTTGTCGAACCGGTCGCCGCCGCCGGCTGCAGCACCTTTATCGTGCATGCGCGCAAGGCCTGGCTGCAGGGCCTGTCGCCGAAAGAAAACCGCGACATCCCGCCGCTGAACTACGCCTGGGTGTACCGCCTCAAGCGGGACTTCCCGGCGCTGGAGATCATTATCAACGGCGGTATACGCGACCTCGACGCCTGCGCCGGCCACCTCGCCCATGTCGACGGCGTGATGCTCGGGCGCGAGGCCTACCAGAACCCCTGGCTGCTGGCACAGGTCGATTCGCGCTTCTATGGCGGCGAGGACCCGGCGCAGACACCCCTGCAGGTGATTGACAGCATGCTGCCCTACATCGACAGTGAACACGCCAGTGGTGTTGCGCTCAAGCACATCACACGTCACATGCTGGGGCTGTTTGCCGGGCGGCCCGGGGCGCGGCGCTATCGACGCCACCTGAGCGAGCATGCCCACCGGGCGGACGCAGACGGGCAGGTGCTGCGGGAAGCGGTGGCCACGCTGCAGGGACTCGCCGCCTGACCCCTGGCAGGTGGCATGACATTCAACCGGAGACTGCGCATGACATCCAAGCTGGACCAGCTACGCCAGATGACCGAGGTGGTCGCCGACACCGGCGACATCGAGGCCATCCGCCGCTTTACGCCCACCGATGCCACTACCAATCCGTCGCTGCTGCTGAAGGCCGCAGCCCTGCCCCACTACGCACAGCTGCTGCATCGCGCACGGGAGTGGGCCGCCGGGCGCGGCGGCGACGAGGCACAGCAGCTGGCCGACTGCTGCGATCGCTTCGCCGTGGACGTGGGCCGGGAGATACTCGCGATCATACCCGGACGCATCTCCACAGAGGTCGATGCGCGCCTGTCCTTCGATACCCGCGCCACCCTGGACCGCGCGCGTCGCCTGATCGGGCTCTACGAGGACGCGGACATTCCCCGCGAGCGCGTGCTGATCAAAGTCGCGTCGACCTGGGAAGGCATCCGCGCCGCCGCCGAGCTGGAACGGGAGGGCATCAACTGCAATCTCACCCTGCTCTTCGGCTTCGACCAGGCCGCCGCCTGCGCCGACGCCGGGGCCTATCTCATCTCGCCCTTTGTCGGACGCATTCTGGACTGGTACAAGGCCAACACCGACAGGGCCATCGACACGGCAGAGGATGACCCGGGCGTGCAGTCGGTGCGTCGCATCTACGCCTACTACAAGCAGCACGGCTACCGCACGGTCGTCATGGGGGCCAGTTTTCGCAATACCGGGGAAATCGAGGCGCTGGCCGGCTGTGACCGGCTGACCATCAGCCCCGCATTGCTTGAGACGCTGTCGGAGGACCCGGGCACGCTGCCGCGGCGGCTGAGCCCGGACAGCGCCTCCAGCGACGAACCGCGCCCGGCACCGTCGGAACCGGCCTTCCGGCTGGGACTCAACGGCGACGCCATGGCCACGGAAAAGCTGGCCGAGGGCATCCGCAACTTTATTGCCGATCAGGTAAAACTGGAAAAGGTCATCAGCCAGACATGATAAAAGCGCTATCTGCCCTGTTCGAGATCAACACGCCGGATGCGGACGATGTCTCCCCAGAGCATCGCCGGCAGCTGGCCGCAGCCGCCCTGCTCATAGAAACCGCGCGCGCCGACTTTACCCAGGACGGCGTCGAGGAGGCATCGATGGCGACCATGCTGAAAACCGGTCTGGGCCTCTCAGTGGAGGAGGTCGAGGAGCTGTTGCGGCTGGCCAACGAGGAAGTGGATGCGGCGACATCGCTCTACCAGTTCACGCGGACCGTGAACGACCATTTCACGCCGGCGCAGAAAACCCGGCTGATCGCCGACATGTGGCGGGTCGCCTACGCCGATGGCGACATCGACAAGTACGAGGAACACCTGATACGCCGCGTTGCCGACCTGATCTATGTCGCCCACGAGGACTACATCAGGGCAAAACTCGAGGCCGCCGGCTGACCAGTGGGCCACGCGGTAATCAGGAGGCTTCGAGTACCGCCATCAGGTCGCGAAAGCGCTCGGCGTTCTCGTCGCTGACCCCCATCAGGGCGCGGTGTGCCTCGATCACGCGCTCTTTCACTACGTCCTCGCTGCCCGGCACCAGGGGTATATCGTCGACAGCCACGGGGCCGTCTCTGCAGGCGTCCTCATGCAACTCGAACAGCCGCTGGAAACCCATGCTGTGCAGCAGGCGGTTAATGCCATCGTCACAGCTGTATATCGCCGGCCGGAAACCGTGCCGTGTGTACACCCGCTGTGCCAGTCGGGCGAGCTGCCCCAGGGTCGTGCTGTCCAGGCCCTCGACATCGCACAGGTCTATCCACACGCTGGCAAAGGCGGGGTCGTCCAGCATGTGCGAGATGTACTCGTCGATCGACGTGCACAGGGTCATGCGCACATCGCCGGTCAGCCGCAGAACGTAGGCACCTCCCTGGGTGGCCGCCATGACCCGTCCCTGTGTCACGCCTACAGCCTCTTGCTCAGAAACAGCGCCGCGATGTCATCCGGCGCAGTCTCAACGGAATCCAGGCCCAGGCGCGTTACCAGCGATGCCGGGGACTCATCTTCACGACGGAAAACGTCCAGAAAGAACTGTTCCTTTTCTATCAGGTTGCTCGGCGGCAGTATCTCGAGGATACCATCAGAGAAGAGTGCCAGCATGAAGGTGTCGGGCAGGTCGAGCGACTGTTCGTTGAAGTCGGCCTCCGGCATCATGCCGACGGCCGTTCCCTCGCCGCTCAGGTATTCGGCACCGCGATCCGATACCAGGACAGGCAGCGGCAGGTGCCCGGCAACGCTGTAGGTCAGTCGATTCGCCTGCATATCGAGCACCGCCACGATCATCGTGGCGAATTTGTCAGCGCCCAGGTCGAGAAGCTCCTTGTTGGCGAGACTCAGCATTTTCACCGGCGAGAGCACCGTGGCGTCGCTGCGGCGAAGGAAATCCGAGCGCTTGCGGGCGAACAGGTTCTTCAGCAGCACCGTCGCAAAGGCCGAGGAACTGCCGTGACCGGAGACGTCCGCCATGAAGAACACCACACAGTCCGTGCCCACCGTAAAGTAATCGGTGAAGTCGCCGCTCAGGTACAGCGAGGGAATCACGGTGTGGCTGAAAACGTAATCCCCCAGCACCAGCGGCGTGGTGGGCAGCATGCGCAGCTGCACCTGGCGACCGGCCTGCTGGTCCTGCTCGAGGACCTTGACCGTGACGTTGAGCTCGCGATTTGCCCGCTCCAGCCGGCGCCGCGACTGGCGCAGTTCCCGGCTCATCTGCCGCTGCCTGACACAGCGGTCCATCGACTGGAACAGGGCCGCCGAATCCTCCACGGGGCGCTGGAAAAAATCGCTCGCGCCCAGCCTGAGCGCGGCCATCATGTTGTCCGAGGAGGCTTCGTCGCTGAACATGATCACCGGGACCACAACATTCATTTCCGTGAGCGTACGCGAGGTATCGCCCCAGCTCGCATCCTCCAGGTCGAGGTCGCTGAGAATGACGTCGAGCTCGCTGGCCTCGCTGAGGGATTGCGAGGCGTTGGCCACATCCTTCGCGGATTGTGCCGTGAAGCCAGCGCTCTCCACCAGATGCATCAGGTGGCGGGCGCGATCCGTATCATTGTCGATG
>JAWLGG010000242.1:0-5113 GCA_041685155.1 Chromatocurvus sp. | reverse complement strand
CTGGAAAGCATCGAGGTGCTGCGCGGCCCGCAGGGGATTCTCTTCGGGCGTAACGTCACCGGTGGCGCGGTGCTGATGAACACCAAGAAGCCAGGCGAAGAATGGGACGGCGAGATCAGGACCGCCGTCGACGGTTTCGGTAGCGATGGCGGGCTGAACTACTATGCCATGGCCGCCACCGGCGGACCAGTCAGCGACACGCTTGGCCTGCGTCTGACCGCTTACTACAACGAGGACGAGGGCTGGTTCCAGCGCGATGCGTTCCCCGATTTCGGCGTCACCGAAGAAGATGTCGGCGCCGTGGATCAGCTGATGTTGCGTCCGACGGTGGTCTGGACGCCGACGGACCGCACAGAGATCGTGGTCCGCTACGAACACACGGATATCGACGGTGACGGCGCAGTCGCGCAGTCGCACACCAACGGCAGCGGCGTCGACGGTGTCTGGGTCAATTTTGACCGCGATAACAGCTTCGGCAGCAGCAACGACTTCATCGGGTACAACGAGATCGAGACCGACTTCCTGACCGCCGAACTCAATCATAGGGTCGACTTCGGCGAGGGCAACATCACCGCCATCTACGGCTGGCGAGACTCCTACTCCGAAACCGGCACCGATCTCGACGCGCAGCCGATCTGGGCTTTCAACGTCACACAGTGGCTGGAAGCGGAACAGAACAGCTTCGAGCTTCGCTATAACGGCCAGTTCGGCGATGCCAACATCACCACCGGTCTGTACTGGTTCGATATGGACCAGGGCTACCACGAGCGGCGCAACCTGGCAGGCGTTGCGACCGGCAACCAGGGTCCGCTGATCATCCAGGACGGGGGAGGCCTGTACGGTGTTGAAACGCTCGGAGTGTTTGTCGCCGCCGACTACGCGCTCACCGATCGCCTGACACTTACTGCAGGCATCCGTTACACCGACGAAGAGAAGTACGCGAACGTTGCCTCCCTGGCCGCTAATCAGAGCCTCGAGGACAGCTTCCCTGCCCTGCCACCGGGAGTCGCGACGCCCGGAATCAGCTACCCGGTAGACTTCCGCTGCAACATCGTCGACCGGAGCGAGGGTTTCCCTGAGTGTCCCTTCGACTTTACCGACGATGAGGACTGGCAGACCTGGTCACCGAAGCTGGGTGCCGCCTACATGCTGAACGACAGCTCCCAGCTCTACGGCCACTGGAGTCGCGGTTTTCGCTCCGGCGGCTACAACCTCCGCAATTCCACGCCGCTGTTCACGCCGCAGGCCTTCGATGAAGAGCAGGTTGACAGCTTCGAGATCGGCTACAAGTCGACCCACGCCTGGGGCCGTTTCAATGTTGCCGCCTTTTATACCGAGGTCGACGATATGCAGCGCCAGCTGAACTTCGCCGACCCGGACGCGGGCGTGGTGCAGATCATCCGCAATACCGCCGACGCAACGATCTGGGGTTTCGAGGCCGATGGCGCCTTCAGTGTGGGCGACAGCATCACTCTGCTCGCCTCCGTTGGCTACACCGATGCCGGCTACGATTCAGTCATCTTCGACCTGAACAATGACGGCGTCGTAGACCAGGCAGACGAGAACCTCGACGTGGTGCGCGCACCAGAGTGGTCCTACAACGTCGGCGTGAACTACGACTTCGATCTCGGCAGCTGGGCCTACGCGACGGCACGGCTGAGCTATGCCTTCCGCGACGAAATGGCCTTTACCGATAACAACCTCGGCGTCATCAATGAGCAGGATGTGCTCGACGCCGGCCTGGACATCTACAGCAACGACGGCCACTGGGTGTTCTCGGTCTACGGCCGCAACCTGCTTGGCTCGGTGCGTCATGGCGGGGATACACCGCTGCCGCCAACCGTGGCCGGCGTACCGGTGGGCGGCACCTTCTCACCAATGATGAAAGGCGAAGTGATCGGCGGCGAAGTCACCTACAAATTCTGAGCCATCACTTAGCCACCTGGTGGCCCACTGATCGAATGATGCCGGCCGATGCGCTCAGCCAAAGTATGAACCAGTCCTGAGAGCTCCTCGCTCGTTGGAGCTGCCACCGGGTGGAAGTGCAGGTGGCCATCGGCATGCTCGATGTAGTCGCCGTCGAGGATCAGCATATGACAAATCGGCAGGACAGCCGGTTCGGACGAGCGCAGATCGCCCGCAGGGTGGCGCACTGGGATATGCGCCATCGACGTGAACATTAAGGTTCAGCGCGCTGCCAAAGCACAGCACTTGAGTCACGGCGCTCGTGCAAGCGACCCGGCGAGTGAGTCCCGCCTTGCAGATCAGGTGCGTGGCGATGGGCGCGGTGCACGATGGCCAGCACAAGGGCCTATCACCTTGCCATCCAACGTGACAGGGCCTTTGGAAATACCTTGCAAAAGCGGGCGGATGGGCGGCCTCCCTTTTCGGGCTCAACCGCGCAGGTCGAGAATATCGTCAAGCGCCGCGCGCTGGGTCTGGAAGCGGTTGGCGGGATGGTCGGGGTTGGGATAGCCAAAGCTGATGGCGCACAGGATGTTCCGCGTCTCTGGCAGGTCGAAATGCACGCGTATCATATCTGGAAAAGCGGCGACCGAGGCTTGCGCGATTGTGCCTATCCCCCGCGCCGTCGCGGCCAACAGAAAGGCCGTCACAAAGCCGCCGGTGTCCATCGCGCCATAGGGCCCAAGTGCCGCCTCGGCATGAACAATCGCCACATGTGGCGCGCCGAAAAGTTGATAGTTCTGCATGGATTGCTCGACGCGGGCCGCGCGATCATCCCGCGCGATACCCACCGCTTCATAGAGCTGGAAACCGCAGGTGCGCCGCCGCTCACCATAGACGCCGGGATACCCCTCGGGCCACGGCATGTCGGCGCCGGGCGTCGCGCGCTCGACCTCGGCCAAAAGGGCTCTGCGGAAGGCGTCGGTCTGCGCGCCGCGCGTCACCACCACCTGCCAAGGTTGCGCATTGCACCACGAGGGCGCACGTCCGGCATCTCGGACCACCTCGGCGATCATTTCGGGTGGCACCTGTTCAGATTTATAGGCGCGGCAAGAATAGCGCGCGGTCAGGATATCGCGCAGGGAGTCGGTGTGGCTCATATCTCGGGGTCCACCTCTGCCAGCAAAAGTTGCCGCAACTCCTGCGATTGATCGAGCAACTTCGCCACAGTTTGCTGCGACGCGTGGCGAAAACCCTGACCTCCTGGCTGCAACCCATCGTTGTCATGTGGCGTTTCTCGAAGAGCAACGGACCCACAGAGGGCTTTCACAACAAGATGGAGATGATGAGCCGGAGGGCCTATGGCTTCAGAAATTTCGAGAACTATCGACTGAGAGTCTTAACCCATTGTGGATAGGATGGCATCATAAACCAGTTTAGTGAGGATCCGTGCATGCCTCCGTTAACCGGGGGGAGAGCCGACTTTACTGATCGTATGGTGCCCAGGAGAGGACTTGAACCTCCACGGCCTTTCGGCCACTAGCACCTGAAGCTAGCGTGTCTACCAATTTCACCACCTGGGCGTCAGGCGAAGGCCGGCAAAGTTAAAGCCGCAGCGAGTCCTTGTCAACCGCCGCCGCGCTTTTTTTCCCTGCAGAGGGCAAATGCGCGCAGAGCGTCTCCTTGGGATACAATCCCGGCATGCTGCCAACCCGCCCATTTTGGATATGAAGATCGCCCTGGTCGCCACCAGCTATCCGCCGGGGGAGGCAGACTGGCAGGGCCTTTTCATCCGCAAGCTGGTGGAAGCCCTCGCCCTTGAGCCGTCGCTTGACCTAGGCCTTTGGTCGCCGCCAGGTCCCACGCCTGGCAATTCCCGCTATCTGTGTACGGACGATGACCGCCGTTTCCTTGAGACTGTATTGAGCGCCGGGGGTATCGCCCAGCTCCTGCGAGCGCGGCCGCTGCGGGGTGGTACTGCCGCCCTCGGCCTGCTGCGCCGCCTGCGGCGACTGTACCGGGCCCAGCAGGGGCCAGGTACTGTGTTTCATATCAACTGGTTGCAGAACGCGCTGCCGCTCATGGGCCTGCAGGCGCGCGCTGTGATTGCCGTGCTCGGCACGGACTTCAGACTGCTGCTCGTGCCGGGCATGACAGCTCTGCTACGCCGGGTACTGGCGAGCAACCGCTGCATCCTCGCGCCCAATGCCGCGTGGATGTGCAGGGAGCTCGAGCAGCGCTTTGGTGATCTCGCCACCGTGCGTGCCGTGCCCTTTGGTATTGATGCCGGATGGTTCGATGTCACGCCTGCCGCCCCGGGCGCGCGCATCAACTGGCTTTCGGTGCTGCGCGTCACGCCGGACAAGATCGGCCCGCTGTTCGACTGGGGGCGGCCGCTCTTCGGCGATGGCAGCCGGCTGGTGCTGGTGGGCCCCAATCAGGGCGACATGACAATTCCCGACTGGGTCGACTTCCGCGGACCACAGCCCGCCGCCATGCTGATGGCGCACACCTTCCGCGAGAGTACTGCTTTCATTACCATGAGCCAGCATAGCGAGGGTCGCCCCCAGGTGCTGCTGGAGGCGCTGGCCGCAGGCCTACCCATCATCGCCTCTGACATACCGGCGCACCGCGACATTATCCAGCCCGGGCGCCACGGCTATCTGGTGGATTCCCCCGAAGCACTGCGCGATGCCATGGTACGCGTGGCCGACCCGGTCGAGCACGCGCGACTTTCCGCGGCCTGTCGCGAGGATGCCAAAGTGATTTATGGCTCCTGGGGCGATGCTGCGAAGCGCTATCTGGCACTTTACGAGGACCTGAGGTGACCCGGGCGGTGGTGATCGGCGGCACGGGTTTCATCGGTGACCACCTGTGCCGGGCGCTGGCGCGGCGCGGCGCCGCCGTGACCAGCTTCAGTCGACACCCGCCGCTGCGGGCGATCGAGCATGTCACCGGACTCACCGGGGATGTCGGTCGCAGCGAGGCCCTGGCAGCAGCCTGCGCCGAGGCGGACTGCATTTACTGGTTGGCGGGGGAAACCACGCCTGCGGATTCCGTGCGCGATCCGGGACTTGAGGTGGCGGGCAACCTGCTGCCACTGGCGCGGTTCCTGACCCTGATCGGCGGCGCCACACCGGCGCGGCTGGTCTATACCAGCTCGGGCGGCACGATCTACGGCGAATGCAGCGATGAGGGCGGCCCGGCA
>JAWLGG010000241.1:0-5128 GCA_041685155.1 Chromatocurvus sp. | reverse complement strand
CCGCGATGGGCTTCATGCCGGCCAGGGACGCCCCGATCGCGGCGCCGACAATGGCCTGTTCACTGATAGGCGTGCCGCGCACCCGCGAGTCGCCGTGCCGGGTGGACAGCCCCGCCGTTGCCTTCACGATGCCGCCGGCAGGGTCCATGATGTCCTCGCCGAAGAGCAGGGTGCTCTCGTCGCGCCCGAGTGCCATGTCCAGTGCTTCGTTGACCGCCTCGACGTACATGATCTGCCGGTCCACCGTGGACAGGTCGGGTTCCTCCTCGTGCGCGATCGTGGAGTGCCCGCCGGGCAGCAGCGAGGCGGAGGCATAGACGTCATCGAAGGCCTCGCCCGCGTCGTGATCCGTTGCGTTGTCGGCTGCCTCCTGGGCGGCCGACACCTCGCTAGCAGCTTCCGACTCGATAGCGGCGAGAGCCTCCTCTGTCGCCCAGCCCTCGGCGAGAAGCCGGGCGCGGAAACGGGCCAGCGGCGGGTTCTCACGACCGCTGGCAAGCAGCTGCGCATCCATGTGCGCCTCGTCCGAGCCAAAGGAATGTCCCTGCAGACGTGGCGCGACACATTCAAGTAGCGTCGGCCCTTTCCCCGCGCGTGCCCGCGCGATCGCCTCGCTTGCGGCGCCATGAACGGCCTCCGGGTCGGTACCGTCAACGGAGGCACTGGCCATTGCGTAGGCCGGTCCGCGATCCGCGATGGACTTCACCAGCGTGGAGGCGGAGAAGTCAGTGTACTCTGCATACAGGTTGTTCTGGCAGATAAACACCACCGGCAATTGCCAGAGCGCTGCCATGTTCAGGGCTTCATGCACGGCGCCGATGTTGGCCGCCCCATCGCCAAAGCTGCACAGGGTGACCTTGCCGGAATCCCGCACCTGTTCCGCGAGCGCCAGGCCGTTGGCGATCGGCGCGCCGGCGCCGACAATCCCCGTCGTCACCATCAGTCCGCTGTGTGGATCGGACAGATGCATCGGCCCGCCCTTGCCCTTGCAGCTTCCCGAGGCCTTGCCATACATCTCGGCAATGACCTCCGCCATGGGCGTACCCTTGGCGATCACGTCGTGTATGCAGCGATAGGTGGTGACGAAGAAATCGTCCCTGTTGATCAGGGGGGCAACGGCTGCCGGTATGGCCTCCTGCCCACCACAGGGATAGTACTGGAACTGCAGCGCGCCGGCGGCGAGACCACGCTGGATGGCCTTGTCGCAGACCTGTATCCGCACCATGGTGCGGTAAATGGATGTGGCAAGATCGGCGTCGAATTTTACGGTGGACATGACTCTCTCTCCTGTGTGTTCCGCGGGCGCTGCCCCTGGCGGACGCGCTAGGCGACCGGCTTGAGCGCGCGCAGATCCTTCTTGAGGATTTTCCCCGAGGCATTGCGCGGAAGTTCATCCATCAGTGTGATGCCCCGCGGTACCTTGTAGCCGGACAGCGCTTCCCGGCAGCGCGATATGATCCGGTCCTGATCCAGCGTCGCCTGCGGCCGAGGGACCACGAAGGCGTGCACGCGCTCCCCCCACTCCTCGTCGGCAAGGCCGACCACCGCCACTTCGGCAACGGCGCTGTCACCGGCGATGACGTTCTCGATCTCGGCCGGGTAGATGTTGACGCCCCCGCTGACAATCATGTCTTTTGCGCGGCCGACGATGGTGATGAAGCCCTCCTCGTCGCAGACGGCGAGGTCCTTCACCGTCACCCAGCCGTCCACGATTGCCTCTGCTGTCTCCTCGTCGCGGTTCAGGTAACCGATAAACGTGTAGGGGCCGCGGGCGAAGAGCTCGCCCACTTCACCGGCCTCGCAGACCGAGCCGTCGGGGCGGCGGATTTCCACCTCCATCTCGAGGAAGGGGGTGCCCACGCTCTCGGGCAGATCGAGGAGCCTGTCCGGCCGCATGTTGGTCACGACCCCCGCCTCGGTGGAGCCGTAGGTCTCGTGCAGCAGGCCGGCGCCCAAACGCTCCACCGTCAGCTGCTTGAAGCGCGGCGACAGCGCAGCCGCATTGGAGATGATCGTCCGCAGCGCATGTCGTTCCGCGAAGCCCTCGAAACGCTCCCCCGGGAGGTCGTGAATACGCTTGAAATGCGTGGGCACCATGAACACGCCGTGAATATCGCCGCGTTCAATGCGCGCGACAATGCCCTCTGCGTCACTGCCGTCATGCAGGACGCAGGTACCCCCATGACTGATTGCCGCCAGTGCAAAGGCGAAGCCAGCGCCGTGATACAGCGGCGCCATCGACAGAAAGCGGTCGCCGGGGCCGAAGCAGTCATACTCCAGCGCCGAGGCGAGGCAGACCAGCGCGCGGCTGCGGTGTGGCAGCACAACGCCCTTGGGTCGTCCCGTCGTGCCGGAGGTGTAGCAGATGCTGAAGGCCTTGAACTCTTCCGCCTGCAGTGTGCTCTCACTGCCCGCCTGCGCGAGCAGCGCTTCGTATTGCGCATCGATAGCCACGGTGGGCACCAACGCGTCCTGTACCAGTGTCCGGTGCAACTCGTCGAGCGTCGGGTCGATGAAAGCCAGGGCCGGGCGGCAATCATCGATGATCGCGCGTAACTCGCTGTCGCTGAGCCGGGGGTTGAGCGTCGCGACGACCAGTCCCGCCTCGGCAAGGCCGGTCACGATCTCCAGGTATTCGATGCGATTCGGTGAAAGCAGCGCGACCACGTCGCCGGCGCTGAGCCCGTACTCGCGAATGGCCACCGCGCCCACGCGGCGCAGGCGGTCGGCGAGCTCGGCATAGCTCAGTGACCGATCCTCATCCTCGACCGCAACGCTCTGCGGGAAGCGCCGAGCCGCGTTGAGGATGCTGCGGGCGACAGTGAGCGGTGCGCTGGCGGTGACGGACTGCATCGGTCAGTTCGCTTCCTGTGCGAGGCGTTCGACCAGCGGCGGAAAGACCTTCAGGGCATTCTCCCGCAGAATACGCTGCAGTGACTCCGGGCGCAGGTTGTAGTCCGCCACCTCGCGCATGGCCCGGCGCGGATCGATCACCGGCCAGTCGGTACCGAAGAGCACCTTGTGGCTGCCGTAGCTGTTCATGTAGTGCACCAGCGATGCCGGCAGGTGCTTGGGCGCGTAGGCATCGATACCGATGAAGACGTTCTCGTGCTTCCAGGCCATGGCGATCATCTCGTCGGCCCAGGGTGTGCCCACGTGAATGCCGATCAGGCGCAGTTCCGGAAAGTCGATGGCGATCTGATCGAGAAGAATCGGCCGTGCCACCGAGGGCAGGCGCACCTCCTTCTGGTAGATCAGGTTCTGTCCGACCTGCATCATGATCGGTATATCCAGCTCGCAGCACTTCGCGTAGATGGGGTACCACTGCGGCGCATCCGGCGGCAGCCGGAACCAGTGCGGGTAACTGTGGGCGCCGACGAACCCGAGCTCCTTCACGGCATACTCGAGATCCGCCAGCTGCTGCATGCCCAGAAAGGGGTCGACACCCGCGAGGCCGGAGTACTGCCCCGGCATCTGCCGGCAGTAGTCCGCCACCTGCCCGTAAGGTATCTCGATGTTGTACTTCATCTGCCGTCCGCCGGCCCGCACGGCGATCAACAGTGAGTGGTCGATCCCCGATTCCTCCATGATGCCCGCGTAACGTTCGATACTGACGCCGCCGCGCATGTCTTCCGGCATGCGCACCTGCTCCATGAAATTCGCGTCAAAGCCGTTCTGTCCTTTCTCGATTTCCACGGCGGTGAACGGGTTGACTACGATGTCGATAGCTCCTGCCATTGTTCGGGCTCCAGTACGTTTATCGGGTTATTCGAGGCCGCCACGGATATCCGGAAAAATGCTGCATGCCGCGCTATTTTCATGCTGAAACTGCGCCGCCATGGCAGACGCGACCCGAGTTACTTTACGCAGCCGTGCAGGTATGTAAACCTTGTGTTCATATATATGAACACAAGGTTTCCCATGAAGAAGAGTCCGGTCAAATCCGGCGCACGTGTAGTGGAAATTCTGGAACTCTTCGCCCGGGAGCGGCGCCCCCTGTCGGCAACCGAGATCGGCGCGGCACTGGACTACCCGAAATCATCTGCCAGCCTGCTCCTGCACACGCTCGTGGAATGCGGGTGGCTGTCGTTGAACAGCGAATACATGCGTTTTTTCCCCACGCTCCGGGTAAGCGCGCTGGGCGACTGGTTGCCGCTCGCCCTGTTCGGGGGCGATTCAATGGAAGCAATGGTGCGGGAGCTCTGGGAGGCGAGCCAGGAAACTGCAACGCTGTCGATCCCAAATGGTGTGCACATGGAGTTCGTCCGCCTGCATATCGGCACGTATCCCATATCCCTGAACATACCGGAGGGAACGCATGTGCCGATGTTCGGCACAGCTGTCGGTACTGCCTATCTGCAGTCCCATACTGACGAGGGAATCGAGCGCCTGTACCAGAAAGCAGAGTCGGAGTCGGCGCTCACTGACAGCGAGAGGAGCTTCGCCGACTATCTTGCGGAGATTCGCCTGGCACGCAAGCGCGGCTATGCCGTGGGCTACGATCGCCTGCTCTCGGACACCGGCGCTCTTGGGGTCTGCATCTACGCGGGCGGCACCAACAGTGCGGTCGTCATGGGACTTGGTGGCCTGAGCAGCCGGATTGCCCGCAACGAGGAGCGCCTTGCCAGGCTGATGCTGCAGCTTTCTGCCCGGGCAAGGAAACACCGTCGCGACTGATTTCCCTCAGCGCAACACGGTCGCTCAGGCCAGCTCACGCAGGAAGTAATCGGCCTGCCGCAGCGCCAGCGCCACGATGGTGAGTGTCGGATTCTCCGCCGTCGACGTCGGGAATACGCTGCCATCACCAATGAAAAGATTGGGCACCTCATGGCTGCGGCCGTGGCGGTCGGTAACCCCCTCCTCGGGTCGCCTGCTCATGCGCGCCGTCCCCAGATTGTGCGTCGCCGAGGGGGGCACAGCAAAGCGGATATCGCGACCACCGATGGACTCGTAGAGCGTGCGGCTCTGCCTGCGGAAGTGCTCGCGCATCCGCTCGCTGTAAGGGTGTTCGTCAACGTGAACATTGGCCACCGGCAGGCTGAAGCGATCACGCTGCGACGCATCGAGGGTGATTCTGTTGTCGGCCCGTGGCATTTCCTCGCCGTTCATCAGCAGTCCCGCCAGATGG
>JAWLGG010000240.1:0-5131 GCA_041685155.1 Chromatocurvus sp. | reverse complement strand
GCCAGGGCCCCGCCCGCCATCGGGCCGCGCCAGACCATGGGCGTGCGGTCCGTGGTCAGGTAGCCAATGGACATGGTCGCAAGGCCATGCGCCTGCACGGGAAGAATGACCTTATCACCCTCGGTCTGCGGACGCGTGCCCGGGGCCACACCGAGCATCAATGGCTGGCTCGGGCCATAGATATCGGCGTCGAGGAGACCCACCCGGGCGCCATCGGCCTGCAGTGCCAGCGCCAGGTTCACGGCCACCGTGGATTTTCCGACACCGCCCTTGCCCGAGGCGATCGCGATAATATGCTGTACTGATTGCATGGCTCTCCCTAATTTCTGCGGGGCTTGAGATCCGGGCGCGCCCAGTATAGGGACTCCCCCCATCGGCCACAATCGCCCGGCGGGAGGCCCGGCGCGCGGCGTGAAAAAGGCCATCAAAGCGGCTATAGTACGCGCCCATTTTGCGACGCCCTGAAGATCATGCCAGCAACCAAGCGCAGCATCCTCGTCACCAGCGCCCTGCCCTACGCCAACGGCCCCCTGCATCTGGGCCACATGCTGGAGCAGGTGCAGACAGATATCTGGGTGCGCTTCCAGCGCTCCCGCGGGCATGAGTGTCATTATGTCTGCGCCGACGATGCCCACGGCACCGCCATCATGCTCAGCGCCGAGAAGCTGGGAATCACGCCGGAGCAGCAGATCGAGCGGATTCACGCCGGGCACGAGCGCGATTCGGCAGCCTTTCTCATCAGCTTCGACAATTTCTACACCACGCATTCGGAGGAGAACCGCTACTGGTGCGAGTACATCTATGCGCGCCTGAGAGAGAACGGCCATATCGCCGAACGCGAGATCACCCAGTCCTTCGATCCGGAAAAGGGCCTTTTCCTTGCCGACCGCTTCATCAAGGGCACATGTCCCCGCTGCAGGACCCCGGACCAGTACGGTGACAACTGCGAAGCCTGCGGCGCCACCTATACCCCGGCGGAGCTGATCGACCCGGTGTCGGCGCTTTCCGGCGCGACGCCCGTGGAAAAGGCCTCGCAACACTTTTTCTTCCGGCTGCCCGAGTTCGCCGATATGCTCCGGGAGTGGATCGGATCGGGCACGCTGCAGCCGCAGATCGCGAACAAGCTGCGCGAGTGGACCGACGCCGAACTGCACGAGTGGGACATCAGTCGCGATGCGCCCTATTTCGGCTTCAGGATTCCCGGGGAAGAGGAAAAATACTTCTATGTCTGGCTGGATGCACCGATAGGCTACATGGGCAGCTTCCAGGACTACTGCAAGCGGACCGGCGCGGATTTCGACCGTTTCTGGCGCCCGGGGCACGCCACCGAGCTGTACCACTTCATCGGCAAGGATATCGTGAACTTCCACGGCCTGTTCTGGCCGGCGATGCTGCACTCTGCAGGACTGCGCACCCCCACCGGCATTTTCGCCCACGGCTTCCTCACCGTGAACGGCACCAAGATGTCCAAGAGCCGGGGCACCTTCGTCAACGCCAGTACCTACCTGAAGCATCTCGACGCCGAATACCTGCGCTACTACTTTGCCGCCAAGCTCGGCGCCGGCGTCGACGATATCGATCTCAATCTCGAGGACTTCGTGCAGCGGGTCAACGCCGACGTGGTCGGCAAGGTAGTCAACATCGCCAGTCGCTGCGCCGGCTTCCTGCGCAAGGGCCATGACAACCGCCTCGCGGCCAGCTGCAGCGAGCCGGAACTGCTGCGGGACTTCGTCGCTGCCGGCGCAGATATCGCCGAGCGCTACGAGAGCCGGGAATTCAGCAAGGCAATGCGCGAGATCATTGCCCTGGCGGATCGCGCCAACCAGTACATCGATCACCACAAACCCTGGGTGCTGGCAAAGGACCCGGCCAATGCCGCCGAGGTGCACGCCGTCTGCTCCATGGGCATCAACCTGTTCCGGGTGCTTATGGTCTATCTGAAGCCGGTACTCCCGCGCATGGCGGAGAAGGCCGAGAACTTCCTGCAGGCCTCCCTGGACTGGACCGCCCTGGACGACAACCTGCTCGATCACCAGCTGCGGGCCTTCACGCCGCTGTTGACGCGTATCGACGACAGGCAGGTGGCGGCGATTCTGCAGGCCAGCCGTGAGGAGGCAGGCGGCGGCGACGGAGCCGCGCCGACGCCGCAGGCACCGGCGAAGAACAGCGCGCCCCCCGACACCGCGGCCGCCAGCGAGATTGCCGCCGGGATCGCGTTCGAGGATTTCGCCCGCGTCGACCTGCGGGTCGCGAAGGTCCTGCGCGCCGAGGCGGTCGACGGCGCCGACAGGCTGCTCAGGCTGACGCTGGATCTCGGCCCCCACGGCCAGCGGGAGGTGCTGGCCGGCATCAAGGCCGCCTACGCCGCGGAGACGCTCGTGGGCCGTCTCACGGTGGTGGTTGCCAACCTCGCGCCACGCAAAATGCGCTTTGGCACCTCCGAAGGCATGGTTCTGGCAGCGGGCCCCGGGGGCGAGGAGATCTTTCTTCTGTCTCCCGACAGCGGTGCCGTACCGGGCATGCAGGTCAAGTAGCCGACGTTGTGTTGTCGTCGACGACGCCCTAACATTCCCGCAAGCAACCAGCGGAATCCGAGATGCTTGCTGACTACTCCGTCCTACTGATCGGGGCCATCCTGGTCAACAACTTTGTCCTGGTACAGTTCCTCGGGCTGTGTCCGTTCATGGGCGTCTCCAACAAGCTGGAGACGGCCATGGGCATGTCGATGGCCACGACCTTCGTGCTGACGCTGGCCTCCGCCTGCAGCTATCTCACCTACAACTACCTGCTGCTGCCTCTGGACCTCGGCTACCTTAGGACCATTTCCTTCATTCTGGTGATTGCCGTGGTCGTGCAGTTTACCGAAATGGTGGTGCGCAAGAGCAGCCCGCTGCTGCATCGCGTGCTCGGTGTGTACCTGCCCCTGATCACGACCAACTGCGCGGTGCTCGGCGTCGCCCTGCTGAACATCAACAAGAGCCACGACTTCGCCCAGTCCCTGATGTATGGCTTTGGTGCCGCTCTCGGCTTCTCGCTGGTGCTCGTGCTGTTTGCCGCCATGCGGGAACGCCTGGCCATTGCCGACGTTCCCGAACCCTTCGCCGGCGCAGCCATCGGCATGATTACCGCGGGCCTTGCCTCCCTCGCCTTCATGGGCTTTGCGGGGCTGGTGTAGATGGTCGAGTGGCTGGAACAGTTTCCCCTGATCGCCGCGGGCATCGCGATGCTTGCGCTCGGGCTTGTGTTCGGCGGCCTGCTCGGCTTCGCCGCGATCCGGTTTCGCAGCGAGGGCAATCCCATTGCCGACCAGGTCAATGCCCTGCTGCCGCAGACCCAGTGCGGACAGTGCGGCTATCCCGGCTGTCGCCCTTATGCCGAAGCCATCGCCAACGGCGAGGCCATCAACAAGTGCCCACCGGGGGGAGAAGCCGGCATACAGGCGCTGGCCGACCTGCTGGATGTGGAGCCGATACCGCTGGATGATGAACACGGCGAGGAAGCCGAGGCGAAGACCGTCGCCTGGATTCGCGAGGACGAATGCATCGGCTGCACCAAATGCATACAGGCCTGCCCGGTGGATGCCATTCTCGGCGCTGCGAAACAGATGCACACGGTGATTGCGAGCGAGTGCACCGGCTGCGATCTCTGCGTGGAGCCCTGCCCGGTGGACTGCATCGACATGCTGCCGGTGGAGACAACACTGCGCTCATGGCAATGGCCGCTGCCGCCGGCGGATCGCAGCCCGGCAGAGGTGATCGCCAGCGACCGCGAAGCGACCCGGGAGCGCGCGGCATGAGGCGCGTGCACGATTTCCACGGCGGCATTCACCCCGCCGAGCACAAGGCCGAGTCCCTGGCGCAGCCCATCCGCCCCGCCGGGATTCCGGACATCCTGGTCCTGCCTCTGGGCCAGCACATTGGCGCCAGCGCCGTGCCCCTTGTGCAGCCCGGCCAGCGCGTGCTCGGTGGCGAACTGATAGCCGAGGCGGACGGCTTCTTCAGCGTGCCCTGCCATGCGCCGACCTCGGGCACGGTCATCGCCATCGAGGACCGGCCGGTACCGCACCCCTCCGGCCTCCTGGCGCCGTGTATCGTCCTCGAACCGGACGCAGAGGACGCGTGGACAGAGCCACTGCCCATCGCGGATTACACGCAGGCCGACCCGCTGCATCTGGTACAGCACATACAGCAGGCCGGCATCGCGGGCATGGGCGGCGCGGGATTCCCGACCGCGGTGAAGCTCTCGCCGCGGCCGGGCAAGCCGATTCACACGCTGATCATCAACGGCACCGAGTGCGAGCCGTACATCACGGCAGACGACAGCCTGATGCGCGAACGGGCCGACGCGGTGGTCAGCGGCAGCCGCATTCTGGCACGGATTCTGGGAGACCCGGTGATCCTGCTGGGCGTGGAAGACAACAAACCGGAGGCGATCAAGGCACTCCGTGAAGCGGTGCGGGGCAGTCCCGTGGAACTGGTGGTGTTCCCGACAAAGTATCCATCCGGCGGCGAGAAGCAGCTGATCGAGATTCTTCTCGGTGTGCAGGTCCCCAGCGGTGGCCTGCCGGCGGATGTCGGGGTCGTCTGCCAGAACGTCGGCACGGCGGCGGCGGTGCACAACGCCGTGATCAACGGCCGGCCCCTGGTATCGCGCATCACGACGGTCACCGGGCAGGCGGTGGCGCAGCCGGGCAACTACGAGGTTCTTCTCGGTACCCCGGTGGATCACCTGCTGGCGCTGGCGGGTTATGACGCGACAGGCAATCGACGCCTGGTCATGGGCGGCCCGATGATGGGCTTTACCCTGGACAACCCGGCGTGCCCGGTGATCAAGACCACAAACTGCCTGCTGCTGCCGACGGAAGAGGAACTGCCGACCCCCCCGCCACCCCAGGCCTGCATCCGCTGCGGCCTGTGCGCCGAAGCCTGCCCTGCCAGCCTGCTGCCACAGCAGCTGTTCTGGTATTCCCGCGGCCGCGAGCACGACCGCCTGGAGGAGCACAACCTGTTCGACTGCATCGAGTGCGGCGCCTGCGCCTATGTCTGTCCCAGCCATATCCCGTTGGTGCAGTACTACCGGGCATCCAAGGCCGAGATCGTCGCGCAGCGGCAGGATGCGGAGCGCGCCGAGC
>JAWLGG010000008.1:0-21061 GCA_041685155.1 Chromatocurvus sp. | reverse complement strand
CACCTACGCCATGGAAACCGCGGATGGGCAGGCGGCGCTGCTGGTCGAGGCGGGCTTTGTGGATGTGCAGGTCGAGGATGCGTCCGCCTGGTATCGCGCCGCCGTGCGTCGCGAATACGAGGCGCTCACCGGGTCCCTGCGGCAGCCGCTGGTGGCGCTGCTGGGGGAGGACCAGGCCGCCCATTTCATCGAGAACTGGCGCGCCAGTTGCGAGGTCTGCGAGCGCGGCGAGATGCGCCAGGTCTACATGCGTGCCTCCCGCCCCTGAAACGATGCTGGCCCTCAGGTCGCCCGGCCGCCGGTCCAGCGCATGAGATTCATGAACTCGCGGCGGGTCTTCGGTCCGTTGGTGCGAAAGTGCGGGTCGGGATGCTGGCGGTACTGCGCCCGGGCAAGAGCCACGCGATCCCGCTGCAGGGCGGCATTCATCACATCCGCCTGCAATCCATAGGGCTTGAGCGCGTTGAGCCCGAACACCTTGCGCTTGCGCTCTGGCGTCAGTTCGGGATAGCCGTGGGCCTCGCGCACGGATTCACTGATCTGGAATGCCCGGAACGCCTGAATCTGGTCCTGCGGCGAGCCGTACCAGATCGAGTCTGTGCCCCAGAGCACGTTGTCCTCGCCAAGATACTTCATGAGCTTGCCGATGCCGTGGGCGGCGGAGTCCGGGTCGCGCATGAGATAGCGCCATGTGGAGCCGAGTTCCGCATAGATGTTGGAGCCGTGCCCGATATCGTTGTCGACGACGGTTTTGATCAGTGAGTCGATGCCCTCATTGCGCCCGGGGTCATAGGGACCCTCGGCCTGCCCGGGGACGAAGCCCGAGTGATAGATGAGAAACGACAGGTCCGGGAAGCGCTTTGCCACCGGGCCGATGTCGTCGCACAGTGAATGCTCGTAGGACTCATCACCAAAGGGAATACCCTTGTGCACGGCGACCACCTTGACGCCGAGTTCCTGTGCGCGCTCGAGGAAGGGAATACCGGTGTCCTCGTCGGTCAGGAAGAAGCCCTTCCCCTCCGGCCCCCATTGGGTGTAGGTCTTCCACGCGGCGATGCCGAAGTCGTCGCGCAGTCGCTGCATGTCCTCGATATCGCCATCCTGATTCGGGTTGACGCGTCCGTGCAGCAGCAGTCGCGCGCCGTCGAGTTCGTCGACGATGGACCTCACCGCATCCGCCTCCTCGATGGTCAGCGGCTCCTTGTCGCGCGTGGATGGAACAAAGGACAGCACCATGAGATCGGTGTCCGAGTCCATGAACACGTCCTGTACGAAGGCGTCGGGGCCGAAGCACTGCAGGTAGTCGCGGTCGCCCGGACCCTTGCCGAGGGCGCAGCCGGCATTGTCAAAGCCGGACAGGGGCCGCGCATCATCCGGCAGCCGGCTCAGCCAGGCGCCCGTGGGATTAACAAAGTGGCCCTGCACATCGAAGATGAACTCGTCCCCGTCCAGCGTTGCCGCCGCAAGTTCGGGCTCAAAGGCGGCCTCCTGCTCGAGGGCGTAGAACCCGGCGGCGCGCCCCGCTGCCGCGTGCACGCCGTTGAAGGCGAGCAGGGTGGAGGCGACCCCGCAGCCCGAGACCAGGAGGTCCCTGCGGCTGACACCGAGGCGTCGCGCGTTGCCGGTCGCTACCCGGTGCGCCAGCGTGTTTGCCGCCTCGCTCGCTGGATCCAGCGGGATGGGAACGAACTCGCCATTGCTGGTGGCGTCGATCTTGATGGGCAGGCGCGACCCCTGCGGATCGTGACGATAACGCATGCGTACCTCCTTGCCGGGGCAGCCAGTTGGAGTGAGCGCGCCCCGCGGACTGCCGCGCCGGGTTATTTGTCCGCGTTGGCCGCCTTGTACTCGCGAATCTGTGTGTTGAACTCGCCGGCGACGCTCTCTTCCTTGGACACGGCGGTGTTGTAGGCATCCACCGCTGCGGAATAGGTGGCCATTGCCTTGGCTGCTTCGGTCTTGTCCTCGGCGTTCTTGGCTGTTTCCTCGGCGTCCGCAAACTCCGCTTCCAGGCACTTCATGTAGTCCATGTTGGCGCTCTGGAAGGACTCTACGGACTCCTTGCCGTCGAGCATTTCCTGCATGCTGGCGTTTGCACCGTCGGGTATGTTCGGTGCGTCCGGGGCTTCACACTCGGCATGGGCATAGGCGCTTCCCATCGCCGCCAGCAGAACTGCACGCGTAAGAATTTTCATCGGTTTCTCCTGTTGTCTTGCGGCCGCTACCTGCCGGCCGTCAGTCCTTGCCGACCCAGAGTTTCGGCAGTTTGTGCTGTGATTCCAGCCGGCGCGCAAGGCTGTCGGCCGTGTTTTTGTCGGACAGGCCGACCACGCGCACCCGATATATGTTCTCGCCGCGCGATCTTGCATCCTGCACGACCACGCGACCGCTGTCGACCTCGAGCCGGTCGGCCCAGCGTCGGGCGTCGTCGGCCCGTGCATACGAACCGAAATTGACGAACCAGTCTCCCGCTGCGGCAGCAGGTGCCTCCGCGGCACTGCGACGCGCCGCAGACTCGGCGGCCTCCTGTGCCGCGGCGATGGCTTTCTCTGTCTCCTCTTCCTGTGCCGCGATCCTGGCTTCCATGTCACTTGCCGCCTGCTGCAGCTCGGCATTTTCCAGGCGCAGGGCGTCGAGCTCAGCCTCCAGAGCGGCATTTTCCTGCTCCGTGGCCTGTTGCGCATCGCGGCTGGCGCGCGCCTCCTCCGGGCTGACAGCGGTGGCCAGCTGTGCCTGCAGTGCGCGGATCTCAGCCTCCAGGGCCGTGCGTTCGCTGATTACACCGTAGCCACCGACGGCAAGCAGAACGACGGCTACGGCGGCAATGGCCAGCATGGCAATCGGCCAGCGTCGCCAGCCCCGGTCGCTGCCCGGGTCCTCAGCTGGGAGGCCGCGCGTGGGGATACCGCGTCCGGCGTCGGGGTCCGCATCCCGGTAGGCCTCGGGGGGGGGCTCCGCGGCGTCACTCCAGGAGTCGTCCGCGTACTCCTCACTGCCGTCATACCTGTCCCGGTCCACAAAGTCACTCGCGGCGGACGGTGCGTTGGCGCCGGTCCCGCGGCCGGTGCTCATCGGCGGCAGGGGGTCGTCAGACTCGGGTGGGTAGGGGTCGTCGCCCAGGTCGTCCAGCTCGCGGGCTGCCAGACGATTCAGGTCATCATTGTCCGCGGAGTGGCTGTCCCACTGCGGGAATGAACCCGGTTCACTGACCTCGTCGTCCCAGTCAGGTACCTCGGGATAGTCCCGCTCCTCGGGGAAAGCCGGTTCACGGGGTGGCGGTTCGGCGCCGAACATCTCGTCGTCATCGCGATCGACAAGGGGGCCGGGGGCCGTGTCGTCGTCGCGATCAATCCAGTCTTCACCGTCATCGAAAGGCGGTTTGTCATCGTCGTCTCTGCCTGCCATGCCGGTGCTCGCTCTTGGACTCGCGCTGTTGGCAGATGGTACCAGAGGGTCCTGCCGGTGCCCACGGCAAAGCGTCGCGCTGAAAAAGTACGAATTTGCGGGTCACGGCACTACAATGCCGCGATGGACGTTACCGACATACTCTCCCCCCTCAACGATGCACAGCGCGATGCGGTCGCCGCCGACAGCAGCAACCTGCTGGTGCTGGCGGGCGCCGGCAGCGGCAAGACCCGGGTGCTGGTGCACCGCATCGCCTGGCTGATCCGCGCCGAGGGCCTGTCGCCCCAGACCATCCTCGCGGTCACCTTTACCAACAAGGCGGCGCGCGAAATGCGCGGTCGCATCGAGGAGATGCTGGCCATCCCCGCACACGGCATGTGGGTCGGCACCTTTCACGGGCTGGCCCACCGGCTGCTCAAGGCACACTGGCAGGACGCCGGCCTGGTCCAGAACTTCCAGATACTCGACAGCGACGACCAGCTGCGGCTGATCAAACGCGTGTGTCGCGAGCTGCAGCTCGACGAGTCGCGCTGGCCGCCGCGGCAGGCGCAGTGGTTCATCAATGCGCAGAAAGATGAAGGGCTGCGCGCAGCGCACATCGAGCCCGCCCCCGGCGACCTGTTCCAGCAGACCATGCTGCAGGTCTATGCGGCCTATGAGGCGGCCTGCGAGCGCGGCGGCCTGGTGGATTTTGCCGAGCTGCTGCTGCGGGCGCACGAACTCTGGTTGCAGAAGCCCGAGGTGCTGGCGCACTACCAGCGGCGCTTCCGCCAGATCCTCGTGGACGAGTTCCAGGACACCAATACCATTCAGTACGCCTGGCTGCGGGTGCTCGCCGGCGGCAGTATTCCCGTGGTAGCCGTGGGTGACGATGACCAGTCGATCTATGGCTGGCGCGGCGCGCGGATCGAGAATATCCAGCGTTTCGGCGAGGATTTCCCCGGCACGCGGGTGGTGCGGCTGGAACAGAACTACCGCTCCACCCAGACCATCCTGCAGGCCGCGAACGGCGTCATCGCCCACAACAGCGGCCGGCTCGGCAAAGAGCTGTGGACCGCCGGCGAGGGCGGCGACCCGCTGCAGCTCTACGCCGGGTTCAACGAGCAGGACGAGGCGCGCTTCATTGTCGATCAGATCGAGGACTGGCTGCGGCAGGGCAATCTGCGGGCGTCGGCGGCAATACTGTATCGCTCGAATGCCCAGTCCCGGGTGCTCGAGGAGGCGCTGATCCGCGCCGCCGTGCCCTACCGCATCTACGGTGGCCAGCGTTTCTACGAGCGCATGGAGATCCGCAACGCCATGGCCTACATGCGGCTGCTGGTCAATCGCGGCGACGATGCGGCCATGGAGAGGGTGATCAACACGCCGCCGCGGGGCATCGGTGGCAAGACGCTGGACACGCTGCGCTCGCTGGCGCGGGAGCGCGAGCTGTCCCTGTGGCAGGCGATGGCAATCGTGAATGAGGAGAAAATGCTGCCGGCGAGAGCGATCGGTGCACTCGAGGGCTTCCGCGTGCTGGTGGATGAGCTCGACAGCGGCACCGACGACATGACCCTGGAGGCGCTCACCGAGCGGGTTATCGAGGCGTCGGGCCTGCTCGAGCTGTACCGCAGGGAAAAAGGCGAAAAGGGCCAGGCGCGGGTGGAGAATCTGGAGGAGCTGGTCACCGCTGGTCGGCAGTTCATGCCGGTGGATGACGAACTGTCGCCGCTGCAGCAGTTTCTCGACAACGCCGCGCTCGATGCCGGCGACAACCAGGCAGAGGCCCACGAGGACAGCGTGCAGCTCATGACCCTGCATTCGGCCAAGGGGCTGGAATTCCCGCTCGTGTTCCTCGCCGGCATGGAGGAGAACCTGTTCCCGCACCGCATGTCACTGGAGGAGCCCGGCCGGCTCGAGGAGGAGCGGCGGCTGTGCTACGTCGGCATTACCCGCGCCATGCAGAAGCTGGTGATTACTTACGCCGAGACCCGCCGCATCCATGGCAGCGAGTCCTACAACCCCCCCTCGCGCTTTATCCGCGAGATTCCCGCGGAGCTACTGCACGAGGTGCGCCTGCAGGCCGGGCTCAGCCGGCCGGTCAGTGCGCTGTCTCGGGCCGCGGTGCCGGACAGCGGATTCAGCCTGGGCCAGCGGGTGCTGCATCCGACCTTCGGCGAGGGCGTCGTGCTAAACTTTGAAGGCCGCGGCGGCAGTGCCCGGGTCGAAGTGAATTTCGATGCCCAGGGCAGCAAGTGGCTGGTGCTGCAGTACGCCCGGCTGGAAATCATGTAGCCGCCCGCGTCGCAAGGCACAGCCTATAACAAGTCATGACGGTAGCCCGATGTTGAGTCAGCGATTACAACCCGTGGTCATCCTCCTGCTGGTCGCCTTACTGGTGCTGGTGACAGGGCTGTGGGCGAAGGATCGCGCCGCGCGGCCGCATGCCGCCGGCGACGGCGCTGCCGGCGCCTATGCCGGACGGGAGTACCAGTGGAAGCTGGTAACGACCTGGCCCAAGAACCTGCCGGGTCTCGGCAATGGGCCAGAGACCTTCGCCCGCATGGTGGGGGAGATGAGCGGGGGCCGACTCACCGTGCGCGTCTACGGCGCCGGTGAAATGGTGCCCGCCATGGGCGTGTTTGACGCGGTATCCGGTGGCGTTGCCCAGATGGGGCACGGTGCATCCTACTACTGGAAGGGCAAGATACCCGCTTCGGTGTTTTTCACCGCGATTCCCTTCGGCATGACCGCCCAGGAAATGAACGGCTGGCTGCACTACGGCGGCGGCGAGGCGCTGTGGCGGGAAACCTATGCGCCCTTTGGCGTGGTGCCCTTTGCCGGCGGCAGCAGCGGGGTACAGATGGCCGGCTGGTTCGACCGCGAGCTGGCCTCGGCGGCGGATCTAAAGGGGCTGAAAATGCGCATACCGGGGCTGGCCGGCGAGGTCTTCAGCGCCGCCGGTGGCACCGCAGTGAACATTCCCGGCGGTGAGGTCTACACCTCGATGCAGACCGGCGTGATCGATGCCGTGGAATGGGTCGGGCCCTACAACGATGCCGCGCTGGGCCTGCAGGAAGTGGCGGAGTACTACTATTATCCGGGCTGGCACGAGCCGGGTGCGATGCTGGAATTCATCGTCAACCGGGAGGCGCTGCTGTCGCTGCCCGAGGACCTGCAGGCGATCGTGCGCTACGCCGCCCGCGCCACCAACCAGGACATGCTCGACGAGTTCACGGCTCGCAACAACGCATCCCTGCGCAACCTGGTGGACAAACACGGCGCGCAACTGCGCGAGTTGCCGGCCGACGTGATCGATGCGCTATACAGTAACAGCCGTACTGTCATGCAGCGGCTGGTTGACGGCGACCCCATGGCGCGCAAGGTGTACCAGTCATACAACCGCTTTCACGACGACGTGCGCGCCTACCACCGCATCTCGGAACAGAGCTATATCAACACCCGATCGAGGGTGTACGGGGAGTCGATCCCCGGGGTCAGCCCTGCCGATTGATGGTCCGGGTGCGGCGCTTGTCGTCGATCGCGACAAAGATGAATTCGCCCTCGGTGACCTTGATCGGTTCGCCATCGTGGGGCGAATCGATCCACACCTCCACCACGATACGGATGGAGCTGCGCCCGATCTCGATGACGTCGCAGTAGCAGGTTACCACCGCACCCACGTGCACCGGCGTGATAAACGCCATGCCTTCGATGGCCACCGTCGCGACACGGCCGCCGGCCACCTCGCGGGCGGTGATTGCCCCCGCCAGGTCCATCTGCGACAGCAGCCAGCCACCGAAGATGTCGCCGCTGGCATTGGTGTCCTTGGGCATGGCGATGGTCTGCAGTGCCAGCTCGCCCTGGGGCGTGGGTGTGGAGTCGATATCGTTCATGGCGGCTCTTCGCTCGGGTTGTCAGGGCTTCAGCTGCTCTGGCAGCCAGGTGGCCAGCTGTGGCCAGCGCCACAGCAGGACGATCACCAGCAATTGAATCACAATAAAGGGTATCACGCCGCGATAAATACTCAGCGTCGATACCGAGGCATCCGCGACGCCACGCAGGTAGAACAGGGCGAAACCGAAGGGTGGCGTGAGGAAGGAGGTCTGCAGGTTGATCGCGATCATGATGCCCAGCCACACCGGGTCCACCCCCATGGCCAGCAGAACCGGGCCGACAATCGGCACGACCACGAAGGTGATCTCGATGAAGTCGAGAATGAAGCCGAGCAGGAAAATCAGCAGCATGACCACCAGCGTGGCGCCGAACACGCCCCCCGGCATGTCGGCGAGGAAGCGGTGAATCAGCTCCTCCCCGCCAAAGCCCCGAAAGACCAGTGAGAAGACGGTCGCGCCGATCAGGATCATGAACACCATGGCGGTGATCTCCAGGGTGCTGCGCAGGACCTCGCGCAGTCGCTTCAAGCCCATCTCGTGCTTCAGGGAGGCCAGCAGCCAGGCGCCGAACGCACCGACTCCCGCCGCCTCGGTGGGCGTGGCGGCGCCCAGCAGAATGGAGCCGAGCACTACGGCGATCAGCAGCAGCGGCGGCAGCAGGCCCTTGACGAGTGTCCACGGAGCAAAGCTCCTTCGCTCCGCCGCGGGCATCAGGCCCGGCTTCAGCCAGGCCAGGGTCATGATGAAGGTCGCGTAGAGCAGCACCAGCAGCAGGCCCGGCACGATGGCGCCGATGAACAGGTCGCCGACGGACACCGTTTTCGGGTTGAACACGTTCATCGACAGCTGCGCCTGCTGGTAGGCGCTGGAGATGATATCGCCCAGCAGCACCAGGGCGATGGAAGGCGGGATGATCTGACCCAGCGTGCCGGTGGCACAGATGGTGCCGGTGGCGACGGCGGGGCTGTAGCCGGCGCGCTGCATGATGGGCAGGGACAGCAGGCCCATGGTGACCACCGTGGCGCCGACGATGCCGGTGCTCGCCGCGAGCAGCATTCCGACCAGGATGACCGACAGCGCCAGGCCGCCGCGAATACCGCCGAGCAGCCGCGACATGTTGTCCAGCAGCTCTTCTGCGACGCGGGACTTCTCGAGAATCACGCCCATGAGCACAAACAGCGGCACGGCGATGAGGGTGCTGTTGCTCATGGTGCCGAACAGTCGCGACGGCAGCGCACTGAGGAAGCTGGCATCGAAGACACCCGCGATAATGCCGCCCGCCGCAAACACCAGCGCGGTACCGGCGAGCGTGAACGCCACCGGGTAGCCGAGCATCAGCAGCAGGCAGACGGCGGCGAACAGCCACAGGGACAGCGTTCCCTCCATCAGCGCGTCGTTCCCTGCTGCAGGATTGCCAGGTTGCGGAGGATTTCAGCGACCCCCTGCAGCAGCAGGGTGACCGCCATGGCGGGGATCAGTGACTTGAGCAGGAACACCGCGGGAATGCCGCCGGCGTCAGAGGATATCTCGCGGATGCGCCAGGCCTGCTGCACGTAGTCGCTGCTCATCATCACGATCAGCACACACAGGGGCAGCAGGAAAATGATGCCCCCCAGTGCGTTGATCCAGGCGCGAGTCACCGGGTTGAAGCGGCGGTAGAACACATCCACACGGACATGGGCATCGGTTTTAAGCGCGTAGGCCGCGCCGAGCATGAACAGCGTCGCGTGCAGGTAGGTGACGGCTTCCTGGCCGGCAATCGAGCCGCTGTTTAAGCCGTAGCGCATCACCACGACGACGGTGGTGAGCAGCGCCATGACCGCCGACAACCAGGCGATGACTTTCCCGGTCCATTCGGTGAGGGTGTCAATGGCACGCACCAGGCGCTGGCATTGCGACATCTTCGGTACTGACCTTTTTGATTATGAGGGCGGAGGTTATCATAGCCCGCTGTTGCCGCCGAAGGCCACGCGCGCTCATGCGCGTCGCCCGCTGCAAGGAGCCCGTGACATGCTGACCGTGATCTCACCCGCCAAGACGCTGGACTTCGAGACGCCGCCGACCACCCGCAAGTCCACCCAGCCCGAATTCCTCGATAGCGCCGCAGGGCTTGTGGAAGAGGCGCGCCGGCTGTCGCCCGGGGATATACGCGGGCTCATGGGCGTCAGCGAGGCCATTGCGGATCTCAACCACCGTCGCTTCATGAACTGGCAACGGCCCTTCGATCTCGACAACGCCAGGCAGGCGCTGCTGGCCTTCAAGGGAGACGTCTATACGGGGCTGGAGGCGGAGTCCATGACCGGGGCACAGTTGACTTTCGCCCAGAAGCACCTGCGTATTCTCTCCGGCCTTTACGGCGTGCTGCGTCCGCTGGACCTGATGCAGCCCTACCGTCTGGAGATGGGCCTGAAGTTTGCCAACACCGCCGGACGCAACCTGTACGAGTTCTGGGGCGACCGCATCGCCGCGAGTCTCAACCGACAGCTGAAAAAGACAGGTTCCCCGGTGCTGCTGAACCTGGCCTCCAACGAATACTTCAGGGCGGTGGATGCCGGCACCCTCGATGCCGAGGTGATCACCCCTGTGTTCAGGGATCTCAAGAGCGGCAAATACCGCGTGATCAGCTTCTATGCGAAGAAGGCCCGGGGCCAGATGGCGCGCTATATTATCGACAACGCCCTCGACGACCCCGAGGGCCTGAAAAGCTACCGGGTAGCGGGGTATCGCTACAGCCCGAAGGCATCGACCGCCCGGGAGTGGGTGTTCACTCGCGACACGCCCGCCTGATCATGCAGGAGCTGCCCTTCTCCCCCGCCTGCGAGAACAACAAGGGGCCTATCCTCGAACACCTGCGCCGGGAGCTCGCCGCCGCGCGTGGCGTACTGGAAATCGGGTCGGGGACGGGCCAGCACGCGGTGTGGTTCGCGGGCCATCTGCCCTGGCTGACCTGGCAGCCGACGGAACTCCAGGAGTCACTCGCCACGCTGCGCCCGCGCTGCAATGCCAGTGGGCTCGACAACCTGCTGCCGCCCCGGGCCATGGACGTCTGCGACCGGCCCTGGCCCCTCGCCGTGCCGGACGCCATCTTCACCGCCAACACACTGCACATCATGCCGATGTCCTCGGTGCGGGCGCTGTTCGAGGGCCTGCGGCGGCAGGCGCCTGCCGGGGCCCGCCTCGTGGTCTACGGCCCCTTCAATTACGGCGGGCAGTACACCTCGGCCAGCAACGCGCGCTTTGATGAATCGCTGCGCGCGCGGTCGGGGCACAGCGGCATCCGCAACATTGAGGACATCGACGACCTGGCGCGGGCAGCGGGCTTCCAGCGACAGGCCGATCACGCCATGCCGGCAAACAACCGCCTACTCGTCTGGCGGTGTCAGGAGGAGCCGGGCTGAGCCGGCTCGTCCCCGGTGCGGAACGGCAGCAGGGTTGCGGCTTCCCGGCGATACGCCTCGACGTGAGCCTGCTCCTCGCGGGTGAACTCGCCCACCGCGCGCGACAGCTCCGGGTGCGCAATCCAGTGGCTTGACAGCGTGCGCGTGGGTTCGAAGCCGCGCTGGATCTTGTGTTCGCCCTGGGCGCCGGGGTCAAAACGCGTCAGGCCCTGCTCGATACAGTATTCGATGCCGCGGTAGTAGCAGGCCTCGAAGTGCAGGCAGTCCAGCTCCTCCTCGCAGCCCCAGTAGCGTCCGAACAGCGTGTCGCTGGAGCGGAAATACAGGGCACCGGCGATATCCCGCCCGCCCTGCTGCGCCAGCACCATGACCACCTGCTCGCCAAGCCCGGCGGCGGTGCGGGTGAAGAATTCCCGGGTCAGGTAGCCGCCGTGGCCGCTGCGCTTGGCGTAGGTCAGCTGATAGAAGCGGTGGAAGGTCTGCCAGTCGGCCGCTTCGATCTCGTCGCCGCTGAGCGTGCGCAGGGTGATGCCCTGCTCCGCCACCCGCCGGCGCTCCCGGCGCAGCGCCTTGCGCTTGCGGCTGCTGAAAGTGGCGAGAAAGTCGTCGAAATCGCGGTAGTTGCGATTGAACCAGTGGAACTGCACGGCATGGCGCGTGTGCAGTCCGAGCGAGGCGAGCCGCTCGGCCACGTCGGGCTCGGGAAACAGGATGTGCCAGGACGACAGTCCGCGGCGCTGCGCCAGCGCCTGCACCCCCCGCAGCAGGGCCTCCCAGGTGTCGATGGAGGCCGACGCCGGCGGCAGCAGCAGTCGCGGCCCGGTGGCGGGCGTGAACGGGATCGCCGTGACCAGCTTGGGGTAGTAGTTCAGGCCCACACGCCGCCAGGCGTCGGCCCAGGCCCAGTCGAACACGTATTCGCCGTAGGAGTGCGACTTGAGGTAGCCGGGAACCGCCGCGACCAGCGCGTCGCCGCTGCGCAGCACCAGGTGGTTGGGCTGCCAGCCTGAATCCGCGGTGGTGCAGCCGGTGGTCTCGAGACCGAGCAGGAAATCGTGGCGCAGGAAGGGGTAGTCGTCCCTGCGCAGGGCGTCCCACTGGGCGGCCGGGATGGACGACAGCGAGCTGACCGCCTCGAGTGTCAGTTCAGACATGGTTTGCAGCCGCTATCAGGGAGTGGGAATCGGGAGTCCGTAGTGCGCGGCGATACCCAGGAAGACGGTCATGCCGACCCAGCGGTTGTGTCTGAAGGCACGGAAGCAAGCGGCTTCATCCTGGTCGCGAATCAGGTACAGGTGATAACCGAACAGGAGGGCGGTCACAACCAGGCTGGCGTTGTAGTACAGCCCCAGGGCGAAATGCCGACCCGCGAGATACAGCGCCAGCAGGCACAGCACCTGCAGGGAGGCGATCACATAGCGGTCGGCGTCGCCGAGCAGCACCGCCAGTGACTTGATGCCCACCCGCAGGTCGTCGCGGCGATCGACCATGGCGTACTTGGTGTCGTAGACCACGGTCCAGAGCACGTTCGCGGTGAACAGAAGCCACAGGCCCTGGGGCAGTTCGCCCAGCTGCGCGGCAAACGCCATGGGAATGGCGCAGGAAAACGCCAGCCCGAGGACGATCTGCGGCAGGTGTGTATAGCGCTTCATGAAGGGATAGGTCGATGCCAGCAGCAGGGCCGGTACGGAGAGGGCGATGGTCAGCCAGTTGGTCATGAGGACGAGGCCGAAGGCCAGCAGGCAGAGCACGCAGAACAGGGCCACGGCTTCGTTGATGCTCACCTGCCCGGTGACCAGCGGGCGGGACTCCGTGCGACTCACGCCACCGTCGACGTTGCGGTCCGCGAGGTCATTGATGATGCAGCCGGCAGAGCGCATGAGGAAGGTACCGAGGGCGAATATCAACAGCAGGTCGAGCGACGGTACGCCCTCCGCGGCGATCCACAGGGCCCAGAGGGTCGGCCACAGCAGGAGCAGTGTGCCGATGGGCTTGTCCCAGCGGATCAGCTGCAGCAGCGCCCACTGCTTGTCGTTCACGGGTAGGCGGAGGGCCGTTGTCGGGTGTCTCGATGCCACGGTATCAGTGTTCAGACGCGAAGCCGCGAGAATGCGACAACTTGGCCGTGCATGCAAGGTGCTGCGCCTGCTGGCCCTGTGTCGGGCCGCGTTCAGACATCGGCGAAGGCCTGGCGGCTGCCCGTCCAGCGCTGGATCAGTGGCTGCACCCGCCGGGGGTGCTGCGACTGCAGTGTGGCGGCCGCGGCCTGCACGCTGTCCAGCAGGTGGTCGTGCTCGGGCAGGCGGGCGATGCGGAAGTCCATGAGCCCGGTCTGTCGCGTGCCGAGCACTTCCCCGGGCCCGCGCAGCGCCAGGTCCTTCTCGGCAATGAAAAAGCCGTCGTTGCTCTCGCGCATGGCCTGCAGGCGTTCCCGGCCGTTGGCGCCGAGCGGGCCCTGGTACAGCAGGACGCAGTGACTGGCAGTGCTGCCGCGACCGACCCGGCCGCGAAGCTGGTGCAGCTGCGCCAGGCCCAGGCGCTCCGGATTCTCGATGACCATCAGGCTGGCCCGGGGAACATCGACGCCGACCTCGATCACCGTGGTCGCCACCAGGAGGTCGTACCCGCCCGCCTTGAACAGCTGCATGACGGCAGCCTTCTCCGCCGCTGGCAGCCGGCCGTGGATAAGGCCGATGCGCAGGTCGGGCAGGGTCGCGCCGAGTTCGGCATGGGTGGCTTCCGCCGCCTGCGCCTGCAGGGCGTCGCTCTCTTCTATCAGTGTGCAGACCCAGTAGGCCTGGCGGCCCTCGCCACAGGCGTGCGCAACGCGCTCGATCACGGTGTCCCGGCGCTGGTTGTCGACCAGCACGGTGGTCACCGGCTGCCGCCCCGGTGGCAGTTCATCGATCACGGAACAGTCCAGGTCGGCGTAGGCGACCATTGACAGGGTGCGGGGAATCGGCGTCGCGGTCATCACCAGCTGGTGTGGGCGCCAGTCGCCTGCCTTTGCCTTGAGCTGAAGGCGCTGGTGGACGCCGAATCGGTGCTGCTCGTCGACGATCAGCAGGCCGAGGCGGGCAAAGTTCACGTCGTCCTGGAACAGGGCGTGGGTACCGATCACCAGCGGCGCGTCATGGCCGGCAATGCGTGCGAGCGCCTGCTGCCGGGCGCGGCCCTTGACGCGGCCACTGAGCCAGACAATGTCGATATTGTCTCCGGCAAACCAGCCACCGAAGCTGTTCAGGTGCTGCTCGGCGAGGATTTCCGTGGGCGCCATGATGGCGACCTGGTAGCCCGCGGCGATGGCCTGCAGGGCGGCTGTCGCCGCTACCAGCGTCTTGCCCGAGCCGACGTCGCCCTGCACCAGCCGCAGCATGGGCCGCGGGCTTGCCAGGTCGTCGGCGATTTCCTGCATCACGCGGCGCTGCGCCGCCGTAGGCCGAAATGGCAGCCGTTCCAGGAAGCCGGTAACGGCGCCCGGCTCGGTGGGCATGGTGGGTGCCGCGCTGCTGCGCTCGCGCTGCCGCAGTGCCTGCAGCGACAGGTGGTGGGCGAGGAGTTCCTCAAGGGCGAGACGCAGCTGTGCCGGGTGTTCGCCATCCTGCAGCAGCGCCAGGGGGGCATCGGCGGGCGGGGCATGCAGGTAGACCAGGGCATCGGCCAGGGTGAAGTCGAGGTGGCAGACGTCGGCCAGCAGGTCCTCGGGTGGCTCGCGCCGCAGCAGGTCGACCGCCTGCCCACAGAGCCGGCGCCACTGCAGCTGGCCGATGCCCTCCGTCGTCGGATAGATCGGCGTCAGTGTCGACGCGGTCGGCACGTGCGCTTCCGGCGCGAGCTGGTATTCCGGGTGCACCAGCTCCAGGCCACTGCGGCCGGGTCGCGGCTGGCCGAAGCAGCGTATCCGGGTGCCGGGCTGCAGCCCGCTGCGCTGCGCCGCATTGAAGTGGAAGAAGCGCAGGGCCAGCGTGCCGCTGCCGTCCTGCAGCATCGCCACGAGGCTGCGGCGGCGGCCGAAGGCGACATCGCAGACCTTGATCGTTCCCTCCACGACGGCTTCCTGCCCCGGGCGCAGTGCCGCCACCGGCGTGACACGGGTGCGGTCCTGGTAGCGCAGCGGCAGGTGGAACAGCAGGTCCTCGACGCCGTTGACGCCGTAATCCTGCAGCCGCGCCGCGAGCTTCGGGCCCACACCACGCAGTTCGGTGAGTTTGTGGGGTATCAGTGCCACGCTCGCCTCGGCGTCCTCCGGTTTGCGCCGCGTGCCCACTTGCGTATTCTGTGAGGCGCGTTGTCGCAATCGCGTTATAGTGAGAATGGTATCCGTTCGGGATGATACCGGTTAGAGAGGCATCGAGGTGATGCAGGACGCAACTCAGACCATCCTTTTTGTCGGCAGCGGCGATCTCGCGGCGCGCACGGCATCGCTGCTGGCCACGCCAGCACGCTGCATCGGCCTGTGCCGGCAGCCCGGGCGGCTACCCGCCACCATTGAGGGACTGGCGGGTGACTATACCCGAGGCGAGGCCTTCGCGGCGGTTTCCCGCCTGGCCCCGGATACCATCGTTTTCACGCTCAAGCCATACGACGGCCGCGATACCGCTGCATACCGGCGCGGATTCCTGGCCCCGGTGCAGCACCTGCTCGCGGCAGTTGGCAATCACCGGCCGCGCCGGCTGCTGTTCGTCTCCTCTACCCGTGTATACAGTGAAAGCGAGGGTGCCTGGGTCGACGAAGCGGCCCCGGTCGCGGACGATGAGTCACCGGCGGGCATGATCGCCGCCGCGGAGCGCGCCCTGCTGAGCGCCGGACACCCCGCGACGATTCTGCGCTGTGCCGGGCTCTACGGCGGTTCCGGCGGCATGCTGCTGGAGCGCATCGCCCGCGGCGAGCTGAGCCCCGCCCGTCCCGTGCATTACAGCAACCGGATTCACCGCGACGATGCCGCAGGTTTTATTGCCTGGCTGATCGATCGCGAACAGGCCGGTTCCCCGCCAGTGGATTGCTACAACGTGGTTGACGACGAGCCCGCGCCGCAGTCGGAGGTCGATCGCTGGCTGGCGTCCGCCGTGGGTTTGGCAGACAGGGGACGTGAAACAGGCGCTGCCGCGGGAAATCGCGGGCATAAACGCGTGCGCAACCAGCGGCTCCACGCCAGCGGCTATGAGCTTCGCTACCCGGATTACCGCAGCGGCTATGCCGCCGGGCTGGCGCAGCGCAACGACCCGGTGGCCACGTGCTGAGGGGTGCCGCGCACTCACGGCGCTGGATGCGCCTTGCGGCGTTTGTCTGGCTGCTGCTCTGCGGCGCCGCCGCCCTCACCCTCGCCCAGACCGGGGAGCGGCGCGACACCGCGCTGTTGCTGGAGATCGAGGGTGCGATCGGGCCGGCGACCATGGATTACGTCCGCCGCGGTATCGAGAGTGCGCCGGACCAGCGGGCGGAGCTGGTGATTCTGCAGATGGATACACCGGGCGGACTCATGGCCTCGACCCGGGATGTCATCAAGGCGATCCTGGCCTCGCCGGTGCCGGTAGTGACCTACGTCGCGCCCCAGGGGGCCAGGGCCGCCAGCGCGGGGACCTACATTCTCTACGCCAGCCACGTTGCGGCCATGGCACCGGCCACCACGCTTGGCTCGGCCACGCCGGTGCAGATGGGCGGGCTGCCGGGAATGTCTCCCGACGAGGAATCGGAAGACGCCGATCCAAAGCGAAGCCCCGGTTCCGCCTCGGAGCGCAAGGTGCTGGAGGATGCGGTCAGCCTGATCCGGTCGCTGGCGGAGCGGCATGGGCGCAATGCCGACTGGGCCGAGAGGGCGGTGCGCGATGCGGACAACCTGGTGGCGTCGGAGGCGCTCGATCTCGCTGTGATAGAGATCGTGGCCGGGAATACACAGGCTCTGCTGGCGCAGCTTCACGGCCGTGAAGTGAATCTTGAACGGGGTACGGCGACGCTGGACACGGAAGGCCTGCAGCTGCGCCGGATCGAGCCTGACTGGCGCACCAGCCTGCTCTCGGTGATCACCGATCCGAACATCGCCTTCTTTCTCATGCTGATCGGCTTCTACGGCATCATTTTCGAGCTCGCCAACCCGGGCAGCCTGGTTCCCGGCGTCATCGGCGCGACCTGCCTGATTCTGGCGCTGTACGCGTTTCAGGTGCTGTCGGTCAATTATGCGGGGCTGGCGCTGATCTTCCTCGGACTCGCCTTCATCATTGGCGAGGCCTTTGTTCCCAGCTTTGGCGTGCTCGGCGTCGGCGGGCTGGTCGCCTTTGTGGCCGGCTCCGTCATTCTCATGGACGGCACCAACCAGGCGGTCTCCCTGCCGGCGATTGGCGGGACTGCCGCGGTGGCTGCGGCGTTCATGCTCTGGCTGGTCACGCGGCTGCTGGCCTTCCGCCGACGCCGGCCCGTGGTTGGCAGCGAAACGCTGCCCGGCCACGAGGCCCGCGCGCTGGATGCCTTCAGCTCGGGTGCAGACGGCCACTACCACGGCCATGTGCTGATGTCGGGCGAACGCTGGCAGGCGCAGAGCGATGCGCCGGTTCCTGCGGACGTCCCGGTGCGGGTGCATCACGTCGAGGGATTGACGGCCCACGTCACCGCGGACACCGATACGGCATGATCTCACCCACAACCGACCGACAACGGGAGTATTCACCATGGAACAGTTAATTCCCTACCTGGCGCCGCTGCTGGTGCTGGTCTTCATCATCGGCGCGGCCATCCGCATCCTCCCGGAATACCAGCGCGGCGTGGTGTTCTTCCTCGGGCGCTTCCAGGGCGTCAAGGGGCCGGGTTTGATCATTATCATTCCCGGCGTGCAGCAGATGACACGGGTCGACCTGCGCGTGATCACGCTGGATGTGCCCAGCCAGGACGTCATTTCCCGTGACAACGTCACCGTGCACGTGAATGCGGTGCTGTATTTCCGCGTCGTGGACCCGGAGCGGGCGATTATCCGCGTGGAGGACTTCGGTGCCGCCACCAGCCAGCTGGCCCAGACCACCCTGCGCTCGGTGCTGGGCAAGCACGACCTGGATGAGATGCTGTCGGAGCGCGACAAGCTGAATTCGGATATCCAGGACATCATCGACGCCCAGACCGAGGAATGGGGTATCAAGGTCGTGAACGTGGAGATCAAGCAGGTGGATCTCAATGAATCGATGGTGCGGGCCATCGGCCGCCAGGCCGAGGCCGAGCGCGAGCGCCGTGCCAAGGTCATTCACGCCGAGGGCGAACTGCAGGCCTCGGAAAAGCTGCTGCAGGCGGCGCAGGTCATGTCGGCAAGCGCCGGCGCGATGCAGCTGCGCTATCTGCAGACCCTGGCCGACATGAGCAATGGCAACGCGTCCACGATCGTGTTTCCACTGCCCATCGAGATCATGGACGCGCTGACGTCCGTAAAGGGCGGGGCGGGGAAATCGCCCGAGGGCGGCGCTCGCTGACCGCCATGCAGGCTGGCCCGGCAGGCGCCTACAGCGCCAGCTGTGCCTCGACCTCGATGCCGACCCCCTTGGGCAGCGCGGCCACGGCGACGCAGGCACGCGCCGGGTACGGTGCGTTGAGGAATTCCTCCATCACCGCATTCACCGCGCCGAAGTTGTTCATGTCGGTGAGAGAGATATTCAGTTTCACGGCATCATCCAGGCTGCCGCCCGCGGCCTTCGCCACGGCGGCCAGGTTCCTGAGCACCTGCCGTGCCTGGGCGCTGATGTCACCCTCGATGATTTCCATGGTCTCCGGCACCAGCGGAATCTGTCCCGACAGCCACACGATGTTGCCGACCTTGATGGCCTGCGAATAGGGGCCGATGGCTGCCGGGGCGTCATCGGTTGAAATCACGGCGCGATTGGTCATGCGGCGTACTCCGTTGGGTTGCGATTGCGGGTTGTGGTTGTGTTGACGTTCGGGTGTCAGTTCTTGAGCCGGCTCACCTTGCGCACGCTGGCAATGCCGCGCAGGCGACGCATGATGCGCGCGAGGTGCACCCGGTTGTTGACCTGTATTTCCAGGTCGACGTAGGTGAACTGGTAGTCCTTGTCCTCGGTGGAGATCTTCTCGATATTGACGCCCATGCTGTTGATGCGCGTGGCGATGACCGCAATGGTTCCGCGCCGGTTCTCTACCTCCACCCGCAGGTGGGCAACGAACTCGCCGGTGATGCTGTCATCCCAGCGCAGCGGGATCAGTCGCTCGGGTTTGGCGCGGACCTCTGCCAGGTTGCGGCAGGACTCGCGGTGTACAACGACGCCGCGCTCCGGGCTCAGGTAGCCGGCGATGGCGTCGCCGGGCAGCGGGCGGCAGCACCGGGCATAGGTCACCATGAAACCCTCGGTGCCGCGAATGGCAAGCGGGGCAGAGTTGCTCGTCTCCATCGCCCGGGCATCCACCGGCTCGCCCAGCAGCTGCTGGGCGACCACGCTGGGCAGGCGCTCACCCCGGGCGATGTCGTCCATCAGGTCGTCACTGCTGGTGTAGCCGTGGCGCTGCAGGTACTCCGGCAGCAGCTCGGGCGGCAGCTCATCCAGGGCCGTCTCGAATCCCGCGAGGGTCTTGTCCAGCAGGCGCTTGCCGAGCGCGATGGAGTCCTCGCGGCGCTGGTGCTTGAGGAAGTGCCGGATATTGGTACGCGCCTTGGCAGTGACCGTGTAGTTGAACCAGGCAGGGTTGGGGCGCGCCCCCCTGGCGGTGAGCACCTCGACGGTCTGGCCACTCTCCAGTGGTTCGGACAGCGGCGCCAGCCGGCGGTTGATGCGGCAAGCCACGCAGCGGTTGCCGACATCCGTGTGCACGGCGTAGGCGAAGTCCACGGCAGTGGCACCGCGTGGCAGTTCCAGAATACGCCCCTTGGGTGTGAACACGTAGATCTCGTCCGGAAAAAGGTCGATCTTGACGCTCTCGATGAACTCCAGCGAGTTGCCGGCGCGCTGCTGCATCTCCAGCAGGCCCTGCACCCACTCGCGGGCCCGCGCGTGGCTGCCGTTGGCGGACTGGCTGTCGCTCTTGTATAGCCAGTGTGCGGCAATGCCGTTGTTCGCCATGTCCTCCATTTCCCGGGTGCGTATCTGTACCTCGATGGGCACGCCGTGCATGCCCATGGTGACGGTGTGCAGGGACTGATAGCCATTCGCCTTGGGGATGGCGATGTAGTCCTTGAACTCACCGGGCACGGGTTTGTACAGGCTGTGAATACAGCCGAGCACGCGGTAACAGGTGTCCACCGAATCGACGATGACACGGAAAGCGTAGATGTCCATGATTTCGGAGAAGGACTTTTTCTTCGAGCGCATCTTCTGGTAGATGCTGTACAGGTGCTTCTCGCGGCCAATCACCTCTGCAGCATGGCCTTCCTGGTCCAGGCTGGACTCGATCTGGTGGGTGATCTTCTCGACCAGTTCGCGGCGGTTGCCCCGCGCCTTGCGGGTGGCGGCGGCGATACGGCGGGCCCGCATCGGGTACAGTGCGCTGAAGCCCAGGTCCTCGAATTCCATGCGCACGGCGTTCATGCCCAGGCGCATGGCGATGGGGGCGTAGATGTCGAGGGTCTCGCGGGCGATGCGGCGGGCCTTGTTGGTGGGCAGCACACCCAGGGTGCGCATGTTGTGCAGGCGGTCCGCCAGCTTGACCAGAATGACTCGGATATCCCGCGCCATTGCCAGGGCCATCTTCTGGAAGTTCTCTGCCTGTTTTTCCTCGAGAGAATCGAACTCCATCTGCGTCAGCTTGCTGACGCCATCCACCAGCTCTGCTACCGGCGCGCCGAACTGCCTGCCGATGGCCGCCTTGTTGATACCCGTGTCCTCGATGACGTCGTGCAGCATGGCGGCCATCAGGCTCTGATGGTCCATGTGCATGTCGGCGAGGATTCTGGCGACGGCCAGGGGGTGCGTTACGTAGGGCTCACCGCTGCGGCGGATCTGTCCGAAGTGTGCCTGTTCGGCGTAGTAGTACGCGCGGCGGATCTGCCTTGTCTGCTCCGGCTCGAGGTAGGTTTTCAGCGTACCGTCGAGGGCGTCAATGGTCTGCATGGCACACCGCGGGGTCGGTTCTACAGCTGTGGGGCGTCGTCGTGTCCCATCACTTCGGCGAGCTCGTCTTCCGCGTCCATTTCCTCCTCGCGGACGAGCAGGTCGCGGGTGATGAAACCCTCGGCGATTTCGCGCAGGGCGATAACGGTCGGCTTGTCGGACTCTTCCTGCACCATGGGGTCCTTGCCCCCCGTGGCGAGCTGACGCGCGCGCTTGCTTGCGACCATGACCAGTTCAAAACGGTTGTCGACGTTGTCCAGACAGTCTTCTACGGTTACGCGTGCCATGTTGCCATCCTGTGGATAAGTTGTGGGTCTGCGGTGGAAACGACTTCAGTTTCGCCGCAGACACT
>JAWLGG010000239.1:0-5150 GCA_041685155.1 Chromatocurvus sp. | reverse complement strand
GCCTCCTTCCTGCCCTGGCTGGCGGGCACCGCACTCATCCACTCCCTTGCGGTGACGGAAAAGCGCGGTCTGTTCAAGAGCTGGACCGTACTGCTGGCGATCTTCGCCTTTTCCCTGAGCCTGCTCGGTACCTTCCTCGTGCGCTCCGGTGTACTGACGTCGGTGCATGCCTTCGCCACCGACCCGGCCCGAGGCCTGTTCATTCTCGTGTTCCTGGCGCTGGTCGTCGGGGGGTCGCTGACGCTCTACGCCGTTCGCGCGCCCGCGGTTGGCAGCCGCATCAGCTTTGCCTGGCTGTCCCGGGAAACTCTCCTGCTGGTCAACAACGTCGTGTTTGTCGTGGCGACCGTGTCGGTGCTCTTTGGCACCCTGTTTCCCCTGATCATGGATGCGCTGGGCCAGGGCAAGTACTCGGTGGGGCCGCCGTACTTCAATGCGATCTTCGTGCCGCTCATGGCCGTGCTGATGCCCTTTATGGGGATCGGTCCGCTGTCGCGCTGGAAGAAGGACAGCGCGGCGCGCTGGCGTGCCGAGCTGCTGGTCCCCGCGGTCTCCGCAGTCGTCCTCGGCGCCGTCATGCCGCTGTTCGCCGGCGGTGACTACAACCTGTGGGTGTCCCTGGCCGTGGTGCTGGCCGCCTGGGTGGTTCTGGGCATGCTGCGCGACCTGTACAACCGGGTGCGCACCGCAAGCGGCGTCGGGCGTGGCCTGCGGAGGCTCACTCCCAGCTACTGGGGCATGTTTCTCGCCCATCTCGGCTTTGCCGCGACGGTTGTCGGCGCGGTTGCCACCACGCAGTACACGGTGGAGCGCGACCTGAAAATGCAGCCGGGGGCGGAGCAGTTGCTCGCCGGCTATACCTTCCGCTTCGACGAGATGGCGCGGGTCCGCGGGCCCAACTATGTCGCCGATGAAGCCCGCTTCAGTGTTTTCGAGGACGGCAGTCTGATTGCGCAGCTGGCACCACAGAAGCGCCGTTACCTGGCCTCCGGTTCCATCATGACCGAGGCGGCGATCGACGCGGGCCTGTTCCGCGACCTGTATGTCGCCATGGGCGAGCCCGTGGGCGACGGCGGCGGCTGGGCCATCCGCCTGCATTACAAGCCGATGGTCCGCTGGATCTGGCTCGGTCCAATCTTCATGGCCGTTGGCGCCTTCGCCACGGTCGCGGACCGACGCTACCGGCGTCAGCGCGTTGCCGCGGCGCAGGGCGTGCCGGGAGCGGGCTATGCCGCGTAGGCTCAAGCTGTTCATACCGCTGGGGCTGTTTTTCGTCCTCTCCCTGTTCCTGTTGCGCGGGCTGTCACTGGACCCGCAGGAGCTGCCGTCGGCGCTGATCGACCGGCCGCTGCCTGGCTTTGCCCTGCCAGCGCTGGACGACGAGCAGACGCTTGAGCCCGCGGATGTCACCGGCGAGCCGGCCCTGTTCAATGTCTGGGCAACCTGGTGTGTCTCCTGTCGCGTCGAGCATCCCTATCTGGAGCAGCTGGCGCAGGAGGGCGTCGCCATCTACGGCATCAATTACAAGGACGATCCGGTGGCGGCGCGCAAATGGCTGCGCGAACTGGGCGATCCCTACCGCGCCAACATTGTCGATCGCGAGGGGACGCTGGGGCTGGACCTCGGCGTATATGGCGCCCCGGAGACCTACTTTGTCGATGCCGACGGCGTGGTCCGGTACCGTCACGTGGGTGTTATCGACGAGCGACTCTGGCAGAGTCGTCTCGAACCCATCTACCGGAGCCTGAGCCGGGAGGCCACGCCATGATGAATCCGCGCTGCCGCGCACTCTGCCTGATCCTCCTCCTCCTCGTTGCGGGACCCACCGTCGCGGTGATTGAGACCTACGAGTTCAGCGACCCTGCCCTGGAAGAGCGCTACCATGCCCTCAGTCAGGAACTGCGCTGTCCGAAGTGCCAGAACCAGAATATCGCCGACTCCAATGCGCCGATTTCCGAGGACCTGCGGCGCCTGCTCTATCGACAGCTCGAAGCCGGTGCCACGGACAGGGAGATTCTCGACAACATGGTCGATCGCTACGGCGAATTTGTTCGCTACCGCCCGTCGTTCGATGCCAGGACCGCCGTTCTGTGGCTTGCGCCACCGGGCTTTCTCCTTATCGGCGGGCTGTTCGCATTCTTTGCCCTGCGCGGCCGCAGCAGGGGGCGCGAAGGGGCGCTGGACGAGGGCGAGCGCGCGCGGCTCGACCGGCTGCTGGGACCCGAGGCGGAACGCAGGCAATGACTTTCTTTTTTATCGGATGCGCCATTCTGCTGGCGCTCGCGGCCCTGTTCGTCCTGCGACCGGGGCGCCGCGGCCGTGTGCGGGAGGTCGCGGAAGCCAATCTCGACTGGTATGCATTGCGGCTGCGTGAGCTCGAATCCGACGGTGACGATACCCTGGTCGAGGACGCGCGTCTGCGCATGCTCGAGGACATGCCGGCGACCGGGCCGGCGTCGCAGTCTAACGGTGCGGCACCGGGCAGCACTGGACGACTGCCGGTCCTGTGGCTCTGGGTCCCGGTGGTCGTGGTTGCGGCGCTGCTGTACTGGCAGTTGGGCGCGGCCGGTGATGTCGCGATCAGCCAGCGCCTTACGGCGCTTGACGAGTCCACGGCGGATGCCGATATCGATTCGCTGATGGCGAGCATCGAGTCGCGGCTCGAGGCGCGGCCGGACAATCAGGGCTACCTGGCGCTGCTGGGTCGCTACCACATGTCGCGGGGAGATTATGCGGCCGCCGAGAACGCCTATCGGACACTGGCGGAGAAGGCGCCCGACGATGCCCGCGCCGCCGCAATGGCGGCACAGGCGAGTTACCTGGTGGCGGGTCGCGAGCTCAGTGCCGACGCCCAGCGCCTCGCGGAGCGCGCGCTTTCGATCGATCCCCTGCAGCGCACGGCACTGGGACTGCTCGGCATGGCCGCCTTTGAGCAGGAGCAGTACAGGGCCGCCATCAACTACTGGCAGCGACTGCGCGAAATCGAGGACCCGGGCTCGCCCGGCGCGGACATGCTGGATGATGTGATCGCCACGGCGCGCAGCCGTCTTGGCGAGGACGCCGACGAAGATCTCGCCTCGGCGATCGCCGGGAATGGGGATGCCGCCAGCGACGGCGAGGCCGTGGCGCTGCTCGTGCGTATCGAGCGTCCCGCGAGTGGCAACCTGGCCGATTCGGACACGGTGTTTGTCCTGGCGCGCGGGGCCGACTCGCAGTCGCGCATGCCGATCGCGGTGCAGCGCCTGCGCGGTGCGGATCTCCCGGCCACCGTGCGCCTCGACGACAGCAACTCCATGGCGGGCCAGACGCTGGCGGGCGCCGGGCCGCTGCGCGTGTTCGTGCAGGTGTCTCCCGACGGTAGCCCGGGCGCGGAGAACGCCAGCTTCATGGGAGTTTCCGACGCGATCACGGCCAGCGCCGGGGCGCAGAGGGTCGCTGTCGAGCTCAGCCCTACCGGGGGCTGAGCCTTCCGGCGCCCGAAGCCCTGCCTTTCTTGCCTGCTGGCGTAGTGCTCCCCGCGGAAACGGGATACACTACGCCGCACGTCAGCCGACCTCGGCATCCGACGCATAAATGCAATGAAAAACAATCAGTTGGGAAGCACAGCTAACGCACTATGCGATTGAAGTCCATCAAACTCGCCGGCTTTAAATCCTTTGTCGACCCGACCACGGTGAGCCTGCCGAGCAATATGTGTGCGGTCGTGGGCCCCAATGGCTGTGGCAAGTCCAACGTGATCGACGCCGTGCGCTGGGTAATGGGTGAGAGCTCTGCCAAGAACCTGCGCGGCGAGTCCATGACCGATGTGATCTTCAATGGTTCGGTCAACCGGCAGCCCGTGGGGCAGGCATCCATCGAACTGGTTTTTGACAACAGCGACGGCGGCGTTGGCGGCGAGTACGCCAGCTATGCAGAGATCTCCACGCGGCGTCTGGTGACCCGCGAGGGACAGTCCGAGTATTTTCTCAACGGCACCCGCTGCCGCCGGCGCGATATCACCGATATCTTTCTCGGCACCGGGCTTGGTCCCCGCAGCTACGCCATCATCGAGCAGGGCATGATATCCCGCCTGATCGAGTCCAAGCCGGAGGAACTGCGGGTTTTCATCGAAGAAGCCGCGGGGATTTCCAAGTACAAGGAGCGCCGTCGGGAGACCGAGACGCGCATGCGGCGGACGCTGGAAAACCTCGAGCGCCTGACGGATCTGCGCGACGAACTCGAGCGTCAGCTGCAGCACCTGCAGCGCCAGGCCCAGGCGGCTGAGAAATACAGCGAATTCCGCGAGGAGGAGCGGCGCCTCAAGGCACAGCTGTACGCGCTCGAATGGCGCGAGCTGGCCGGGCAGGTACAGACCAGCGCACACCGGGTCGGGGAACTGGAGGTCCAGCTGGAATCGGTGCTTGCCGAGCACCAGCAGCTGGCGACCGCAATCGAAGGTCATCGGCAGACCCAGGTCGAACGCAGCGATGTGCTCAATGAGGTGCAGGGGCGCTACTACTCCCTCGGCGCCGAGGTCGCGCGTATCGAGCAGAGCATCCAGCACCAGCAGGAGCGTACGCGGCAACTGCGGGATGACCTGGCGCAGACCGCAGCCAACCTCGAGGAGGCGCAGTCCCATCTCGGCGAGGATCGCACCCGGCTGGAGGCCTGGGAGGCCGAGCTGGAAACCCTGGTACCGGAGTCCGAGCTGCTGGCGGCAAAGGACGAGGAGTCGGCCGGGATCCTGATGCGCGCCGAGGAGGCCATGCAGGACTGGCAGCAGCGCTGGGACGAATTCAACCAGCGGGCAGCGGAGCCGCGACAGCGCGCCGAGGTACAGCAGTCCCGCATCCAGCACCTGGAGCACGCGCTCAAACGCCTGCAGACCCGTGTCGAGCAGCTCAGTGCGGAACAGCAGAACCTGGCCCCCCAGGCGGGTGACGATGACCCGGCACTGCTGCGCGAGGAGCTGGCGCAGGCCGAACTGATCATCGGTGAACACGAGCAGCTGGCCGAATCCCTTGCCGACAGCGTCACGACGAGCCGCGAGGAGAGCACCGCGCTCGCTGGGCAGCTGGATGAGGCGCGCTCGGAGCTGCAGCAGCTGCGCGGTCGTCGCGCCTCGCTGGAGGCCCTGCAGCAGGCTGCGAGCGAGGACAGCAGCGAGGGCT
>JAWLGG010000238.1:0-5186 GCA_041685155.1 Chromatocurvus sp. | reverse complement strand
CACGAGGGGAGAAGAAATGCGCGGACATAATCTTATTTTTCGTACGCAGTCATCGGTGTTCATCGGTACCCTGATTGCGCTGCTGTGCTGCTACCCGGTTGGTGCGAGCGCGGTGACGGAGTGTGATCGGCAGGCAGGACACAGCCTTGATCCGGATAAAGTCGTAGCCGGGATAAGCCGGTCAGGCATGGACCTGGTGGCGGCCGAGAAGGCATGCCGGGAGGCTGTGGAAGAGTATCCGGCCCATGCGCGCAGCAACTATCAGTTGGGTCGTGTTCTCTACTACCAGGGGCGTGGCAAGGAATCCCTGCCGTTCCTGACGGTTGCCGCCGACGCCGGCTATCCACAGGCGCTGTTCGTGCTCGGGTTCATACAGACCATAGACGACCAGCTTCCGATTGACTACTGCGAGGCCGCAAGGCTCTGGCAGCAGTCGGCGGCGCTGGACCATCCCTGGACCACCGTTTACCTGCCCTGGGAATACCTCAAGGGCAACTTCAAGAACTGCGACATCACGCTATCTGAGGCAGACATCGCTCGCTTCGAGCAGTTTGCCATAAAGAATATACCCTACGGAGATTCCGAAGGACGAATAGAGGCCCTGCAGTCACTCATGCAAGAGCGCGCGGCGACTGATGCGACTGAATGACAAGGCAATAAGAAACCGGGTTGGCGAACAGCCTGATTACATAGCGAGGATGGGAAGAATGCAAAAGGGAATCAGAACCATGTCAGCCGTGGCGCTCTTTGTCGGGACGCCCGTCACTACCGTACTTGCCCAGGACAGCGCAGGTCGTCTGGAAGAGGTCATGGTCACAGCAGAACGCCGCAGTCAGTCACTGCAGGATGTACCGGTATCCGTCAGTGCCCTGAACGCCGAGGGCCTGGAAAACCGGAATGTGCAGGAGGCGGAAGACCTGCAGCGGTATGTGCCCAGCCTGAAGATGACCAACAACATCACGACACCGACGAACCTGTCGGTATCGATGCGCGGCTCGGCCGTGCAGGATGCGTCGCTCGTGGTAGCCGAATCGCCGTTTGGAATCTACATCGATGACATTTACGTCGCACGCATGAACGGCAACAACGTCACACTCGCCGATATAGAACGTGTCGAGGTGCTTCGCGGGCCTCAGGGCACGCTTTACGGGCGCAACACCGTCGCCGGCGCTGTCAAGTTCATCACCCGCGATCCAGGTGAGGAACAATGGCTCAACGCAACCGCAGGCGCGGGCAACTGGGATCAGTACCGGGTAGGTGTCAGTGGCGGCACCCGTCTTAGCGATAGCTGGGCCGCCTCCCTGTCCGGGCAGATCACCGAGAAAGACGGCCAGTTCGATAATGTAGAAGAAGGGGTAGAAGTCGGCCTGGAGCGCAACATGGCGCTTCGCGGCAAGCTGCGCTACATGGGGAGTGACACCTTTGATGCAGTTGCAACGCTGAGCTGGGCGAAGTCGGAAAACGATGCGCTGCAGCAGCCGGCGGGCATCACCCCCAACGTCCCGGGTGATCAGGTGTATACCTCAGACGATGTTGTGCCCCTGTTCGGCGATTACAACGTGGGGACGCCCTTCGGCCCGAGAATGCCCGGCCTGGCGAACGCACCCGAGGGTGAGATTACCCAGATCATCGCTTCCCTGAAAATGTCCTGGGAACTCGCGGGGGGTACCTTCGAATCCATTACCGGTTATGTGAAGACCGACGACGAATGGACCGCTGATTTCAGCGGCCTGGGCGCGGTCATGGCTTCCACCAATCCCGAGGTTGACCAGTACAGCCAGGAATTCAAGTTTCAGTCCGAAGCGATGGACGGCAAGCTCAACTACATGCTCGGCGCCTACTTCTTCCGAGAGACCGCTGACCAGCCGTTTTCGTGGTTCTTTATCACGCCGACTTCCAACAGCAATATCGAGGCGGAGACAGATTCGGTCGCGCTGTTCGGCCAGGCAGACTACGCACTCACGGATGCACTTACCGCGACCGTCGGTTTGCGCTGGGTTGAAGACAAGAAGGATTTCTCTATCGGCTTTGAAGGGCTCCCGGGTGCACTCCTGCCCGTACCGCCTTCAGACTTCGTTGAGCTGAGCGAGAGCTACGATGCGGTAACGCCGCGTTTTGCCTTGAACTACGGTTTCGAGAACGTGGGAGTCATAGACTCAGGGATGGCGTATGCGTCTGCGTCCAGCGGCTTCAAATCCGGTGGCTTCAGCGGCATCGCCATCTTCGGTCTCGAGGACGCCCGCGCACCCTATTTCGAAGAGACAAACTGGACCTACGAGTTCGGTCTCAAGGCCGACATGTTCAACGACAGCCTGCGTGTGAATGCCAACTACTTCATGTCGCGGAGCGAGGATGTCCAGCTCAATGCAACCCTGAATGGCGGCGCCTCCTTCCCGGTGCAGAACGCGGGTGATGTCAACGTCGACGGACTGGAACTGGATGTGACCTGGGTGCCGGCAGATGGCCTGACGCTGTTTGCGAACGCGGCATTCATGGATAGCGAGTTCAAGAATCTCAACCCGGGTGCAGCGCCGGCGCAATCGGTAACGCGCTACAACAATCCGAGCCCGACGCCGCCGCAAACACCGGATTATGCCTATACTGTCGGCTTTGACTATCGGGTGCCGCTGACTATCGCTCGTGGCGACAGTGAGCTCATGTTCGGCGCGAACTACTTCAGCTCCGACGAGTATTTCGTGACGTCCACCAACGATTTCATCATCTCGGCGTACGACCGCACTGATGCCTATGTCGGTGTTCGCTATGGGCAGAACTGGGAATTCCGGCTGTCGGCGCGTAACCTGACTGATGAAACGGACATCATTTCCGGCGGACGCGAGCTGGGCGGGTTCATCTACCTGCCGCAGAATGAATGGATGCTGTCGGTGACCTGGCGTCAATAGGCTGTCGGTGACCCGGCGTCGATAGAAAGTGGTGAACGTCATGTTCAGGAGCGGCGACCTACTCTGATGTCGTACGATGCAACCACAAAACCGGTTCCCGATCACGCATGGGGTCAGCGGTCTGCATGTCGGCGCGGTGACCGGACCGTCCATTTCCGGCGTCTGCCGCGTCCCGGAGCCCCGGTGACGGTGCTGGTTCACGGCTCACCGGAGAGCGCCAGTGCTGTTCACGGCATGGCACGTGCGCTGGACCCCTGGTTTGACGTAATCGCGATTGATACGCCTGGGAACGGGTTGTCTTCACCCTTGCCAGTGCCGCACCCTGAAAGCTCGGACTATGCAGCAGAGTTGCTGGAAATACTGACCGATCTCGGTGTAACGACGTTCGGGATTTATGGTTTTCACAGTGGGGCGGCGACTGCGATGCAGGTCGCGCTGCAGGAGCCGCAACGCGTCAGGGCCCTGGCACTGGATGGGTATCCGGTCTGGACCGAGGCCGAGCGTCAGGATCTTGTATCCCGCTATTGTGAGGTCTATCCGCCGACCTGGAGCGGCTCCCACCTGACACAGACCTGGGCGCGCCTGGAGGAACAGCTGCGGTTCTTTCCCTGGAACACGCCGGCTATCGACGCCCGCATGAATCTGCCGCCAACGCCTATTGCGACGCGAATGCGTCGACTTCGTGACTGGCTCACGGCCTGGGACAGCTATCCAGCGCCGTACCTGGCAGCATTCCGCTTCGAGGGCGAACAACCACTCCTCAATGTGGAGGTGCCAACCCTCATGGGCGCCATGGGGGCGGACCCGTTACGGAAGCATTTTTCGCGCATGCCACCCCTGGGTAGCAACATACAGCGAGCTGACTGGGGTGAGGACGCCGCCGGCGCCGTTGAACAGATTGTGGCTCACCTGCGTGCCTTGCCCGGAGCGCCGGCGGCAGCAGTGACAGGCGTGGCAGACGACGCTCTGTGCGACCAGCTTGCGACGCCGGAGCCGAGAGACTTCACGCCGGATGATCACGGCGGCTTTCTGCTCAAGCTTTGGAACGATCTGCGCTGTGAAGCGATCGAGAGTGCGCGCACGCAGGCGGAGCTGGACGCGGGACTGGACCCCGTGCATCTTCACCGGCGCCTGACCGCGATCGTGCAGGCACATGTCGGCCTCTAGAGCGCGCCTTGATTCGCGTCCGCAAGCGCTCTGAGCATTATCGAACTTACCGCGTGGCCCACTAGCGGCCCACTGGGATCGATGCAATTCACATGATACCGAGGAGCGTTCAATGACTATTCCTACCCTGACGCGCCGTGGATTCGTGGCCGGCAGCGCGGCTCTTGCCGGCTTGCATGCACTCCGCAGCGTGGGCGCTGCTGGCGACCGTACCTATGATGTCATCGTTGTCGGGGCGGGCACTGCCGGAATACCAACGGCGTTGTTTGCGGCCCGGAATGGTGCCCGGGTGCTTCTCGTGGAGAAGGCGTCGATGATTGGGGGCACTCTGTTCTGGTCCACTGCCCAGATCGCCGGTGCCGGCACGGTGTTCCAGGAGCGTCTCGGTATCGAGGACTCGCCTGATGCACATTATGATGACTGCATGCGGATCAATCACAACTCGGCGGATGCAGCCCTGACCCGCCTCACGGTTGATAACGCGGGTTCTATGATCAACTGGCTCGCGGAACGCGGCTTTACCGTGAAGGATGGCCACCCCGTGACCGGGATCGGCCACGACCATTTCGAGGTGCGGCGCTACCTGCAGGGCGTGGACAGCGGACTTTCCATACTCAATATCTTCAAGCCTGAGCTGGAAAGCCAGATCGAGGCGGGGCGCGTTACCCTGATGCTGGAAACGGAAGCGGTGGAGCTCCTGCAGGACTCCCGGGACCAGACAGTTCGTGGCATCATGGCGCTCGGTCCGGACAGCGACCTGCGTGATCTTCGCGCCCGGCATACCGTCCTTTCGACAGGTGGTTGCGCCTCGAATCCACGGCTCTTCGAGGATCTACACGGCGTGCCGCTCTACGCACAGGCGGCCTATCCGACATCTACCGGGCAGGGGCTGCTGCTCGGCCTGTCTGCGGGCGGAGTTCTGCGCGGCGGCGACAAATATGCCTCCCTGCCCGGTTTTGTCCTGCGTGAACACCGTTACCCGAGCACCATGCATGCCTATGCTCCCCTGCATCCCGGGATCAGGATGCCCTGGGAAATCCTGGTCAACGTGCATGGAGAGCGCTTTGTCCAGGAGGACAACCCGAGCGTGAATCACATCGAATACGGTATTGCCAG
>JAWLGG010000237.1:0-5199 GCA_041685155.1 Chromatocurvus sp. | reverse complement strand
GTCGAACTTGAGCACCTTGACATCCATTTCCTGGCCGACTTCAACAATCTCGGACGGATGCTTGATGCGCTTCCAGGCCATGTCGGTAATGTGCAGCAGGCCGTCGACGCCACCGAGATCGACAAAGGCGCCGTAGTCGGTGAGGTTCTTGACGATACCCTTGATGGTCATGCCTTCCTGCAGGCTCTCGAGCAGCGCCTCGCGCTCCACGCTGTTGGCCGCCTCCATCACCGCGCGACGTGACACAACCACGTTGTTGCGCTTCTGGTCGAGCTTGATGACCTTGAATTCGAGTTCCTTGTTCTCCAGGTGGGCGGTATCGCGCACCGGGCGCACGTCCACGAGGGAGCCGGGGAGAAACGCCCGGATGGTATTGATGTCGACCGTGAAGCCGCCCTTGACCTTGCCGTTGATATGGCCCTTGATCACCTCGTCCGCCGCATGTGCCGCTTCGAGCTCTTTCCAGGACTCCGCGCGCTTGGCCTTTTCACGCGAGAGCTTGGTCTCACCGAAGCCGTCTTCCACGGTCTCCAGCGCCACCTGCACTTCATCGCCGATGCTCAGGCTGCACTCGCCCGAGGCGTCAATGAACTGGGCGCGGGGGATGACTCCCTCTGACTTGAGGCCCGCGTGAACGGTGACCCACTCGTTGTCAATGTCGATGACGACGCCGGTGACGATTGCACCGGGCTGCATATCAACGGTTTTCAGGCTTTCTTCAAAAAGATCGGCGAACGATTCGCTCATTACACATTACCTGTCTGCAAAGATGTGCAGTGAAAACACTGCAACCGACCCTCCAGCCGGGCCGGGACTCATTGAAAAAGCCGCCTGAACCGCCCGGGCTGGATTGACGGCGGAATCAGGTGGCACGTCTTGCATTTTGCCCCGGAGCAGAGCGGCCAGCGGTTCAGACGCCGATGCCTCTCCGGGATGCCTCCAGCAGGACAGCGTCGAACACGGCGTCTGCCGGTGTTGCCGTACTGTCGATGGATACGGCGTCAGGGGCAGGCAGCAGGGGCGCCACGGCACGGCTGCTGTCGCGCGCGTCGCGCTCCTTGATGTCCTCAAGAAGGCGCGGGAGACTAACACTTTCACCCTTGCCCCGCAACTGCTCGAAGCGGCGCCTGGCACGCTCCTCGGCGCTTGCGGTAAGGAAGATCTTGAGCGGCGCATCGGGAAACACCACGGTGCCCATATCGCGGCCGTCCGCGACCAGGCCCGGCGCCTGCAGGAAGTCGCGCTGGCGCTCCAGCAGGGCGTCGCGTACCGACGGCAGCGCGGCCACCACGGACGCGCCGCGCCCGCCCTCCTCCGAGCGGATGGCGGCGCTGACATCGCGACCGGCATAGACCACGCCAATCTCCCCGTCAGGCGTCACCTCGAAGTGCGTGTCCAGCGTCCGCGCCACCTCGGCAACCGCCGGCTCGTCCGTCCAGTCCACGCCCGCCAGCAGACAGGCGTAACCGGTAATGCGGTAGAGCGCTCCGCTGTCGAGGAAGTGCCAGCCGAAATGCCCGGCCAGCATCCGCGACAGCGTACCCTTGCCCGCACCACCGGGCCCGTCCACCGTGATGACCGGCCAGGCCGACGTCACGCCGGCGCCGCCTGGGTGGAAATCTGCAGGCCCAGGCCGCGGGCCATGGCGTCGAAGCCGGGGAAGGACGTCGCCACGGTGTCGCAGTCCATGACATAGATCTCGCGCTCCGCGCGCAGCGCAGCAACAGAAAAGGCCATGGCGATGCGGTGATCGTGGTGGGTGTGGATGACGCCGCCACCGAGCGCGCCGCCCTCAATGACAATACCATCCGGGCGCGGCTCGTTGTGGATACCCAGGGTGGTCAGCCCCTCCGCCATGCTGGCAATGCGATCGCTCTCCTTGACCCGCAGTTCCTCTGCCCCGCGCAGTGTCGTCCGGCCCTCGGCGCAGGCAGCGGCGATGAACAGCACGGGGAACTCGTCGATGGCCAGCGGCACCAGGTCCTCGGGGATATCGATACCGCGCAGCGGCGCATGGCGCACCAGGATATCGGCTACCGGCTCGCCGCCGACATCGCGCTCGTTGGTGAGCGTGATATCGGCGCCCATCAGGCTGAGAATGCTGATGATGCCCGTGCGCGTGGGATTGACCCCGACATGCGTCAGCAGGAGCTCGGAACCCGGCGCGATGCTCGCCGCCACCATGAAGAAGGCGGCAGAGGAGATATCTGCCGGCACGTCGATGTCGGTCCGCGTCAGCCGGCCGCCACCGCGCAGCTGAATGACGCCGTTATCGGTGCCGACCTCGTAGCCGAAGCCCCGCAGCATCCGCTCCGTGTGGTCGCGTGTCGGTGCCGGTTCGGTGACCGAGGTGCTGCCTTCCGCGTACAGCCCCGCCAGCAGCAGGCAGGACTTGACCTGGGCACTGGCGATCGGCATCGGGTAGTGAATACCGCGAAGGCCCTTGCCGGTATCGATCTGCAGGGGCGGACGGTCCCCGTCGACGGCGGAGATGCGGGCTCCCATGAGCGACAGCGGTTCCATGATCCGCGCCATGGGTCGCCGGCTCAGGGAGGCGTCACCGGTCAGCTGGCTGGCGAAGGGCTGTCCCGCCAGCAGGCCACTGAGAAGGCGCATGCTGGTGCCGGAGTTGCCCATGTCCAGTGCTGTCGCCGGCGCCTTCAGGCCGTGCAGGCCGACCCCGCTGACCCGCAGCTCGCCCTGTGTCGGGCCCGTGATATCGACCCCGAGCGCGCGCAGTGCCGCGACAGTTGCCAGCGCGTCCTCACCCTCGAGAAACCCACGTATGCGCGACGCACCCTCGGCTATCGAGGCCAGCATGACCGCGCGGTGGGAGATCGATTTGTCGCCAGGCACCCGGACTTCACCGCTGATGGTGCCACCGGGAAACAGCTTGAATTCCATAGCTCTGCTCAGTTCTGGGATCAGGTTGTGCGGTCAGGACTGCCCGCGCGCAGCCAGCAGCGCAGCGAAGCCGTCCCGCGCGGTCTTCGCCGCCGTGAATGTGTGCAACAGCGCCTCGCCGTCGCCGGCATCGATCGCTGCGCGCAAGGTGATGAGCTGTTGCGCGAACTCGTCGATAGCTTCCAGCAATGCCGTGCGGTTGGCAAGGGCGACGTCGCGCCACATGACCGGATCGCTGGAAGCGATGCGGGTGAAGTCGCGAAAGCCGCCCGCGGCAAAGCGGAAAATGTCATCGCTTTGCGGTGAGCGGGCCAGCGTGTCCACCAGGCAATAGGCGAGCACGTGTGGCAGGTGGCTGGTGGCCGCGAGCACGCGATCATGCGCGCCCACGGCCATGCAGACCACGCTGGCGCCGGCAGCCTCCCAGAGCGCGCCGACAACCGCCAGGGCGTCGGGGGAGGTGGAGTCGGCCGGGGTCAGGATCGTCAGGTGATCACGGAACAGGTCGGCCCTTGCCGCCGTCACGCCGCTGCGCTCCGAGCCGGCGATAGGATGCCCGAGGACCACGTTGGCGGGCACCGCACCGTGCTGCGCGAGCATCCGCGCCTCGAGCCCGCCCTTGACGCTGGCGACGTCGGTGATCACTGCCTGCGAGCCGATCTGCGCGGCCCGCTGCGTAAGGGCTGCCAGCAGGTCCGCGGCCGCCACCGTCGGCACGCAGAGGACGATCACATCCGCCTGCTCCAGTGACTGAAGCGGCGAGTCCAGCACCCGATCAACCACACCCCGCGCCAGGCCCTCATTCACTGCCCCGGCGGAGCTGTCGCAGGCCAGCAGCTCGCCCGCGGCACCGGCATCGCGCAGCGCCAGCGCCAGTGAGCCGCCGATCAGCCCCAGCCCGATGATGGCAACCGTGGGCAGGGACGTCTCAACTGCGCGGGAAGAAGCCATTCACAGCACGGCCCGCGGGTAGGAACCCAGGGGCTTGAGCAGGATGGATTGCTCCTCGAGCTCGTCGAGAATCTTGCGGATGTTGGCGTCCTGGACGTGGCCCTCGAACTCGATAAAGAAGACGTATGCCCACTTTTCGGTGCGCGAGGGTCGGGTGTCGATGCGCGTCAGGCTAACGCCGCCGCGCCGGAACGGGTCGAGCAGCGCAAACAGCGCCCCCGGCTTGTTGCGACTGGAGACGATAATGGAGGTCTTGTCGCGCCCGCTGGGCGGCACCTCGTTGCGGCCGATGACGATGAAGCGCGTGGTATTGTCGTCGGAGTCCTCGATGTGTTTTGCCAGCGACTCCAGGCGGTAGGCTTCCGCCGCCATGTCCCCGGCCACGGCCGCCACACCCGGCATGCTCGCCGCCATGCGCGCCGCCTCGCCGTTGCTGCTGACCGACTGTCGCTCGACACCCGGCCAGTGCCGGTCGAGCCAGTTGCGGCACTGGGCCAGGGCCTGCTGGTGGGCGCAGATCCGCGTGACCTCGCCGGGGTCCGTCTGCGGCGCCACGAGCAGGTGATGGGCAATACGCAGCTCCACTTCCCCCGCAATGTGCAGCGGCGAGTCGATGAAGCTGTCGAGGGTATGGCTGACCATGCCCTCGGTGGAGTTCTCCACCGGCACCACGCCGTAGTTGCAGTTCCCGGAGGTGACCTCGGCAAACACGGATTCTATGGTGGGCTGGGGCACGCACACAGCGCCGTGCCCGAAGTGCTTGAGCGCGGCCGCCTGGGTAAACGTGCCCTCGGGGCCGAGAAACGCCACCTGCAGCGGCTTTTCCAGCGCCAGGCAGGCCGACATCAGCTCGCGGAAAATGTAGGCCACGGTATCGCCGTCCAGCGGCCCCGCATTGCGCTCGATGATGCGGCGCAGCACCTGCGCCTCGCGCTCGGGACGGTAGTAGGACACTTCCGCCGAGTTGTCGACGTCACCGCGCTCCCGCGCCGCCTGTAGCTCCGCCAGCTTGATCTCGGCCACCCGCTGGGCGCAGCGCGCCCGCTGGTTGATCAGCGCCTGTATGTCGCCGTCGATGGCATCGATCGCTGCGCGCACCTCCTGCAGATCGCGATCGTCAGTCATGTCGCATCAGCCCCGCCCCGCTCCCCGTTGACCCTGCACTGCCGATTGAACTCGCTCAACCATGACCCGGATCCATGCCCCGTTAACACGGCAAGAGGTTAACCCAAGCGCCTTTCAAAATCGCCCATGAACGCCACCAGCGCGTCCACGGACGCCTGTGGCACCGCGTTATACAGGCTCGCGCGCATCCCACCCACAGAGCGATGGCCCTTGAGGTTG
>JAWLGG010000236.1:0-5202 GCA_041685155.1 Chromatocurvus sp. | reverse complement strand
CAGCGAACCGGGACGTGGAACGCACCGCTGCCAGTCTTGCTCGTCCGGGTCCGTGGCGGTCAGGAACATCATCACGCGGGCCTGGATCGGATCCGTGTCCTGGAACTCGTCCACCAGCAGGTGCGTGAACCGCCGACTGAAGTATCTGCGAATCGGAGGTTGGTCGCACAGCAGGCGCGCGGCGTATATCAACAGGTCCTGGTAATTCAGACGCCCGCTCTCCGCCCGCAGGCGATCGTACACCGCAGCCGCCTCGGCCAGAATCCGCATCACCGTGGCATAACGCCTGGCCTGCCACCGCCTGACCAGTGGCTGCGCGGTTGTTTCGGCGAACCCTCTCCAGCGAGCGACTTCCCGCCTCCCCTGTTCCTGGCCGCCCGGCCATGCCCCCTGGTTGGCCCTCTGCGAGGACTTGAAGAGAGCGAGCACTTCCAGCAACTCGGGGGTGCGGCCGAGATCTCGATCCCGCGCCAATCGCTCCACACGCTCGTACGCGGACATGAGCTCATCCGTCCCTCGCTCCACTGGGAAGGTGGGAATCAATTCTTCCATGTGAGCGACGTATTGTTCTAGGCTCCTCCGGCCGCCGTCCAGGTTACCCATGTCCACGTCGGGAGCGGGCCATGTATTGACATCCGGATAGGTGCCGAACATCACGAAGCTGTCACGCAGCTGACCAATTTCCAGCCCGAGCTCACGCAACTCCGTCAAACTATCGGCATCATCCGCGAAAAGACGCGCCACGTATCGCGACCACGCCTCATCGCGCAGCCGCAGGTCCTCATCCTTTTCCATTTCGTGGAAGACCAGGCCGACCCCGGCCTCGATCGGCCGCTCCCGCAACAGCCTCGCGCAAAACGAGTGAATCGTCCCGATCAAGCACCGCTCGGCCCGTTCCTGTGCCCGGGCCAACCGCTGCTTCGCCTCGCCCTGTGCTTCACGCGCCGCTCGTTCCAGCTCGACCTGAAACCGAGCACGCAATTCCGCGGCCGCCTTGCGTGTGAAGGTGACTGCCGCCAGCGTGTCGATGTCGCATTTTCCTTCCCGCAGCAGCGCGACCATGCGGCCCACCATGCTGGTCGTCTTGCCGGTGCCCGCCGCCGCCTCCACCAACATCGTGGTGTCCAGCTCTTCCAGGATCCGTCGACGCTGTGCGTGGTCGGGGGGGAGGGGGATAGCTTGTGCCATACCGTTTCCTTCCAAAGGGTCAGGGGAGGTGTTTCGAATGGTCGGGTTTATCGTCGAGCGATGTAGCTCACCATCTCCTTCACCAACCAGACAAGCTGGTTGGGATCGGTCATCGCCTCAAGTTTCTGAACGGATCCAGCATGCGGTTCTCGGGACATTCCAGCATCCGATTGACGGTAGCCGACAGGGTCTCCACATCGCCACAGATGCCCTGGTAATCGCAGTAGGTGCAATCTTGTTCATGATCATTCGTGGCCACGAACACGCCGTCGGCCACCACCTGACACAGGTTCTGCAGCACCTGCCCGCCACCGGCCAGTTCTGATGGAGTCCATTGCAGACGCTCGCCGACCGCGCGGACTCCGGGGAAGAAGAACCCGAAATACTCCACGCGGGCCTGACAATCGATCTTCTCGCGCAGACGGTGCCCGACGACAGTCATGTAGATGAACGGCTGCACTTTGCGCCCCTGGCGCAGCGGGTCCGCGCGATCGTAGCCCCAGGTACTGCCGCTCTTGTAGTCCCAGATTCCGTAGGTATGCACGGCGCCATTGCCGATCCGATCGATGCGGTCCACGCGTCCGCGCACTCGAATCACCTTGCCGTTGGGAAGTGTGAGTGAAACGGGGGCAAGCGTGTCCAGATCAGTGCCGTGGCCGTCCGGAGGCATTCCGATCGAGGCTTCGAGGTACGCCGGGACGCTGTGCGTGTGCTGACAGTAGCGTTCGTCCTCGCGCAGAAACGTCCGTGCCGTCTGCTCCAGTTCGGCCACGCGCCGCTGAAACGACGCGTCGTTCAGAGGCGGGTACAGACCTTGATACTCACGGACTTTTTCCTGCAACAGCTCGCGGAGCCGGGGATAGTCTGCACGAAATTGCGGCACTCGGCCGTCGGCGATCACTTCCCGCACAAACCCCTCGAACAGCTCGTGGATGAGCGATCCGAAGGCCAGGCCATCGAGCCACTGGTCCGGATCCATCGGGACGTCTTCGGGCGGGGCGATGTTCAAGCCATATTTGAAGAAGTACTTACGCGGACATTGGCCGATGGTTTGCAGGCCGTTGGACGACATGACTCGGCCCGTTTCCTGCGTGGGGTCGAGATCCTGGTCCGCCTCTGGCACATGGCCGTCGTGGGGAGTGAACGCGTCAGCTCCACGCGCGGCCGCCGCCTGTTCGCCGCGTGCCAGATGCGGAAACCGGCTTCGTACCAGTTCCCGGGCGTTGGTCACCGGCTCCGGCTCCGTGAGCCGCCACAACCACCACTCGGTCGCGTCCAGGCAGAACGCCGAGTCACAGGGCGCGAACGACACTGGGGCGGGTAACCACTTCAGCAGGTCTTGTTGCTCGCCTTCACGGTTGCCTGATATCAGCCGATAGGCGGCCAGTACGGCGGAGCTGGGGAACAGCTCCCGGTCTTCCACCACGCTCTGGCAGGGGAAGCTGAGCGTGACCGTGCCGCGCAAGCGTGCCAGCAGGCGCACGAACTCCACGAGCTTCTCTTTCAGTCGCCCGGCAGCGGTGGGAAGCTCGGGCGAGAGTTTGCGGCGTTCGCTGTCCAGCAGCAGCGGATCCTGCAGTCCCGCACCTGGGAATCGGCTGTCATCCAGGCCGAGGAGGAAGGTGTGGCCGCGTCCGCTGTGCCCGCCGCTGAGCAGATGGTCCACGTGCAGGCACCCGGGCCGTGGCCCGCTGCCCATCACACGCGTCTGCGCGGGCAGTTCATCCAGCCATTGCCGCACGTCGACCTCGGCACTGTCGGGCCGCGAGAGCCCGTGATGCATGTCCACGAGTTCGCGCAATAGCGCCTCCGCGGCGAACCGGTCGAGCTTGTTGACGCTGCGCGCCACGTTTTCAATGAAATCCCGTGCCCGCTCGATCAACTCCAGCCCGCCGACCCGGCGATCCGGACACGTTTGGAGCAATCGCTCGACCAGTGTGTTCAGGATCCGCAAGGCACGCAGGTCACGGCGGACCGCGTCTCGGCTGGCTGGAGACGCCTCCTCGTCCTGCTCGTCCTCGCTCTCCAGAGCCTGCAGCTTATTCTCCAGCGTGTGGATCGCGTCGTTGAGTTTCGCGGCGTAACGCTCGCGGCCAAACCCAATGCCGACGCTGCGCAGCAACAAAGCCAATCGCGAGAACCCCGAGTGTTCCCGCTCATCGGCCGGCACCTTGATCAGGCCTTCCTTGATCATGGTGACCAACCGGGCCTGGGGGAAACCTTCTTCCATCCAATGTAGCCAGGCGGTCAACGCGCGCCCGGGGCGGGAGTAGCGACAGGAGATGCCCTCGCTGAGCGTAAGCGGCAAGTCGTCCTCGGATTCCGCCTGGCCACGATCGACACTTAGCAGCGTTTCGTAGACCAGCGGCACGTAGGTCTCGGTATCGGTGTGCAGCAGTTCGACATCGTCCCACGGGATTCCCTGGGCCAGGCAAGCGCGCAGCACGGCTCGCACCTCGTTCACTTCGCCGACCGCTCGGACCAGCTGCACGGTGCCGTCGGACAGCGGCGGCGGGGCCTCGGTGCCGTGCCAGATCCATGGCAACAGCTCGCGGTCGCTGGCGGCGGGCAGGGGATGCGCCGCGTCGGCAGGTTGGTCGACCGCCAGCTCGTGCCGGTGACGTTCCGGGACACCGTCGAGCATGTGCTTTTCCAGGACTGCGCGCGGCAGATCCTCGGGGATCAGCACGAGAACGTCCTGCGGAAGGGACGTGGAATCGGTCCGCAGCCGCTCGGCAGCCAGTTCCAGGACGGCGGAATAGCCGACTAACCGCTCGGCGCGCAGCCGGCGCTCGTATGTCTCGATGATCTGGGAGAGGTCCGAGCCTTTGCGTGCCACCTCGAAGTGCTCCGTCGCGAGATCGGCCAGGCCTTTTCCAGCCAGCCGCAGAGCCTCAATGCTGGAGTGCATGGTCTTGGCTAACTGCGTGTTCAGGTCAATGTCCGCAAGGTATTCAAAAGGCGATTGCCCGTCAGGATTCTGCAGTGCGTGCAGCACCTGATAGACCAGCAGAGCCCCTGTTCGAGAATTACAGAGATGTAGCCCCCGCGCGGCGATCTCTGGTGCCGCTAGTTCGATGGCTATCGACCTGAGCGTTTTGATGCGGAGATTAACCACCGGGCATCTCGCGCGGGTTACCTGTTCAATCCATTGGTGGCCAACTCGGAGGTTGGGCACGAGCAGCCATTTTTCCGCAATGCGATGCTCTTGGCAGGTGTCCACTAGCGCGGCGGTCAAGCAGTTCATACTGGGCTTTCTCGAGGTGAATTCTGTTGAAGATGCCATGATTCGAACGCGGACGGGCTACGGGCGATAACACGGGTGATTTCACGGTCTCTGCCTGATTCCAGCGGAGCAGTGATAATACGTCATCTGCGCCATGTCGGGCAACGCCGTGAACGATCTTTTCGCGGGGTTTCGCCGGATCTCCGTTGTTTCCTGTCCTCGTTGCAGACTGGCAACGGTGCTAGCACAATCAGCGAGGTGCTATTGCGCCTGTGTTTTGGGGCCCATTCGAAATCGTTCACGGCGTTACATGTCGGGGCGACAGCGGGCACTCCAACGCGGCAGTGCGTGACCCACCGAGTAGCGTGCTCCCAGGGCAGTGCCTTTCCACCATGGTCTTGCCTCATTGTCCGACTGTACCTGAAATGTGTGGTCAGAATATGTCGCACCTTGACGCAAGAAAGAAGCTCCAAATTGGCTTGACTATGGGCGTTTGCGTTGAGAACGCGCAAGTCGCACGACATATGCAGCTGCAACAAGTCTCCGAAGTCATACAGAAATTCTGATGAAATGCCTCATAATGCCAGAATACTTGATTTCGGCCCATATAGAAACAGTGGTGTTTGACCCGCGACCCGCAATCCATCCTTCAACTCGCACAATTGCCGAGTGAGCTGGAGACAAGCAGCGCAAGTCCAGCAGGTCGGCCAGCTTGCCCGCCTGGTCAAACTTCTGAATGAGCTGAACGCACGCGATCGCATCGTTCTCGTTCGTGTACGCGACGCCGG
>JAWLGG010000235.1:0-5246 GCA_041685155.1 Chromatocurvus sp. | reverse complement strand
AGCGTCTGGTCCGGGTCACCGCCGATCACTGACTGGTCCTGACCGCCATACATGTCCCCGCGAACCCCCAGGAAGGGAACGGTGCGTGGCACGGAAAAAGCACCCGCAAAGAAGTCGGCGAATTCGCGACGCTGGATACGCTTGCAGCGCAGGAGGCCATTCATGTCGGGCATCAGCAGCTCGAGCATCTGCGTGTCCGGGTGCGCCCGGAGAAAGTCATCAAGTTCCTGCGGTTCTGCGAAGTTCATGCGCCCACCCGGCTCGCTGCCTGCCGCAATGGGCAGGCGTCAGCGGAATATGCAGGAGGGGCCGGGACGGTCGCTTCCTAGCCCATCGGCTCGGAGGTTGCGGTCGGGGCGCGTGCCTAGACTCGGCGGTTAACGGGCATCTGGGGAGGCGCGCTCGTGACAGAGAAGTTCGATGCCATCGTCATCGGCGCCGGGCACAACGGCCTGGTGTGCGCAGGGTACCTCGCGGCGGCTGGCCGCCGGGTGCTGGTGCTGGAGGCGAGGGACCGGATCGGCGGCGCCGCGATCACCGAGGAGTTTCATCCCGGTTTCCGCAACTCCGTCTACTCCTACTCCATCAGCCTGCTGCATCCGAAGGTGGCCGCCGATCTCGAGCTGGCTGCCCATGGCCTGGAGATCCTGGAGCGCCCTGCCGGGACCCTGAGCATGCTCGACGGCGATCACCTGCAGCTGACCCGCGATGACAGGCAGGCCCACGAGGAACTGGCGCGCTTCTCGCGGCGCGATGCCGGGCGCATCGACGCCTTCGAGTCGGAGATCAGCGAGGTGGCCATGGCCGTGCGGGCACTGGCGATGGAGGCGCCGCCGAACTTCGGTGGCGGCTGGCGCGACATGCTGTTCCTGATCCGGGGCGGCAACGCCCTGCGCAAGCTCGACAGCCGGCATCAGATGGTGCTGGGCGAACTCATGACCCGCTCCCTGGGCGATCATCTCGACGCCTGGTTCGAGAGCGAGGCGCTCAAGGGTCTGTTCGGTTTCGAGGGCATCATCGGTAATTTCCGCGATCCCTACGAGGCCGGTACCGCCTATGTGCTGCTGCATCACGCCTTTGGCGAGGTGAACGGCAAGGCCGGTGCCTGGGGCATCGCCCGCGGCGGCATGGGCGCCATCACCGACGCCATGGCGTCGTCGGTTAGGGCGCGCGGGGTGCGCATCGAGACCGGGGCAGCGGTGGCGAAGATCCTGGTCGAGAACGGGGCCGCCTGCGGCGTGGTTCTGGAGGATGGTCGCGAGTTCAGCGCCCCCGCCATCGCCGCCAATGTGCACCCGCAGGTACTGCTGACGCGGCTCCTCGACGCCGATAGTCTCGAGACGGACGATCGGAGGCGCATTGATGCCTACCGCAGCCACTCGGCAACGCTGCGCATGAATGTGGCCCTCTCGGAGCTGCCGCGCTTTACAAGCATGGCCGGCCGCGACGACTTTCACTTCCTCGGCGCCATTGAGTTCTCGCCCTCACTGGGCTACCTGCAGGAGGCATACCGCGATGCGCGGGACGGCGGCTGGGCAAGGCGCCCGGTCATCTCCATGCAGGTGCCGAGCACGCAGGATGACAGCCTCGCGCCGCCCGGCGGCCACGTCGCCAGCCTGTTCTGCCAGCACTTCAACCGGCACCTGCCGGACGGTCGCTCCTGGGATGACGTCCGCGAGGAGGTCGCGGACGTGGTGATCGACACGATCGATGCGCACGCGCCGAACTTCAGGGCGTCGGTGGTCGGCCGGCAGATAAAGACCCCGCTGGATATCGAGCGCGACCTGAACATGGTGGGTGGCGATATCTTTCACGGGGCACTGCACCTGGACCAGTTCTACTCCATGCGCCCCATCCCCGGCCACGCGGGTTATCGCATGCCTACGGCGGGGGTCTATCTCTGTGGCTCCGGCGCCCACCCGGGCGGCGGGGTCAGCGGCCTGCCGGGGCACAATGCCGCGCGCGTGATGCTGCGTGATCGCTGACCCGCCTGCGGATCCGGCCGGCGTTCCAGGCGTTCGGCGACGCCAGCCCGGCGCCACGACCTGACGCCCGTGGACAGCTACACGATCACCATTGCCGCCAGCGTTGTGCTCTTTATTGCGGTTGGCAATTACGCTGGACGACGGGTGCATTCCGTGGAGGACTACTTCGTGGCCGGGCGGCGCGCCCCCACCCTGCTGATCCTTGGCACGCTGGTCGCGAGCGTGTTCAGCACCTCGCTCTTCCTCGGTGAGGCCGGCTTCACCTACGACGGTCAGATGGGGCCCTACCTGCTGCTGCCGGGCGTCGCCGTCACCGGCTACATCTACGGTGCCCTGTTCTTCGGTACCTACCTGCGGCGCAGCCGCGCGCCAACGGTGGCGGACTACCTGGGTCAGCGCTTTGACAGTCGTCGCGTGCAGCAGGCCGCTGGCGCGACCATCGTATTCGGGCTGGGCGGGTACCTGCTGGTGGTAACCCAGGGTGCCGCCCTGCTGCTGGCCGACCTCACCGCACTGAACTACGCTGCGGCGGTTCTCGTCGCCTGGCTCAGCTACACGCTGTTTACGCTGTACGCGGGTTCCCGCGGCGTTATCATCACGGACACGCTCATGTTCCTCCTGTTCACCGTCGCCACGGTGCTGTTCGTGGGCAAACTCGTCGGCGGATTTGGCGGCGTCGAGGCGGCGGTGGAGGCGCTTGCCAGCCAGGGCAGCAAACCGGACATCGGCAGCTGGCACGGCACCATTGGCGAAGGCACGCCCTGGCCCAGGGCGGTGGATTTCCTGATCTGGTTCGTGATCATCGACCTTTGCTGGAGCGTGGTCTACGCGGTCAGCCCGTGGCAGGCGAGCCGGCACCTCATGGCGCGGGACGAGCACGTGGTGCTGCGCGCATCGATCTACGCCTGTTTCGCCGTGATCTTCATGCAGTACCTGATCTATGGCGCGGGCGGACTGGTCAATCTCGCGCGTACCGATATCGCCCCGTCCGAGACGGTGCTGCTATGGGCCGCCCGTCACCTGGTGCCGGGACTTCTGGGCGCGCTGCTGCTTGCCGGGATTGTCGCCGCCGCCCTGTCGTCGGCGTCCACCTTTCTGTCTCTCGTCGGCTTCAGCGTCAGCAACGACCTCGGTGTGCAGGACCGCGCGCCACGCCTGGGAGCAACGCGACTGTGCATGGGGGGCGTGGCGCTGGTGGTGCTCGCGCTGAGTCTGACCGTGCCTGCCAACGTGTTCTGGATCATGCTGTTTATCGGCACCGTGTTCGCCTCGTCCTGGGGGCCGGTCGCGTTCATGAGCGTGTGGAGTTCGCGCATCACCGCCGACGGCGCCTTCTGGGGGCTGATCGCCGGTTTCGCCGGCAATGTCATCCCGGCGGGCCTGGATTACGCGGGAGTGATTCACCTGCCCAGCCACTTCAATCCGGCGCTCCTTGGCGCGGCGCTTGGTCTGGCCGTCATCTACCTGGTCTCCCTGCGCAGTGAGCCGTCGCCAAATGAACAGGCCTTCCGTCGCAGGCTGCATGAGACACCCGCGGGGGATCGAAGCCGGCGCAAGACCCGGGTGACGCTCCTGGCGCCGGGGCTGCTGGTCGCCTACGGTATCCTCATGCCGGCGTTGCTGCTCAACTGGTACGTGCTACCCTATCAGCGCGGCAGCGGCATGGTGCCCCCGGGGGGCAGCATCGACTGGAGCCGGGCCGAGCCATGGTTTGCCTTTGGGCCCGCTGTTCTGTTCGTTCCACTTGGCTTGCTCGCGACGGTGGTGATCTGGCGTCGCTATGCGCCTGCGGCCGCCACGCCGCAGACGCCCGCCGGACGGTACAGGCCATGACCTTGACCCATAGCCATCGCCCCTTTGCCAGCGCTTTTGACACGCTGGTCACAGGGGCGTAGATGTCAGCCACCCGCAACCGTAGCGTGCTGCACCACGAAGCCACCGTCTTCGATGGCTGGCGCTCACTGACCATTTCGCTGTACATGACCCTGGTTGGCTACGGCGTGCTGGCGGGCATTCCCGTGATCAGCACCGCCTGGGCGACACAGCTCGGTTTCACGGAGGTGCAGACGGGACGCGTCGCGGGTGCCGACCTGGGCGGGCTGTCTCTCGGTGCCGTGCTCGCCTCCCTGCTGGTGGCGCGCATCAACCGGCGTGTCCTGGTGCTCATCGCGGCGCTGGTGGCCATGGCGGCCAATGGCCTGTGCATCGTGCTGGTGGACTACGAGCAGGTGGTCTGGCTGCGTCTGCTGGCCGGTACCGGCAGCGGCGTCTACACGGCGATCGCGGTGGCCAGTCTCGGCGCCAGCTCCCGCCCCGCGCGCGCCTACAACATCATGCTGTTCTGCTTTGCCTTCACCCAGGCGGGGGAGATGTTCGCACTGCCGCGCCTGTCCATGGATGCCATCTACAGCGTGTTCATCGCGGCCTACGCCCTGGGGCTGCTGTTCCTGCACTGGGTACCCGCCCGGCCCGCCGAGCCCGGGCTTGCGGTAGAGGTCGAGGTGCCGGACCCGGGCGCGGGTGTGGTGGTGGAGCAGCGGCAGGTGCCCGCAGCGCTGCCCTGGCTCTGCCTCGGCGCGATCGCCCTCACCTATGTGAACATCGGTGCCTACTGGACCTACATCGAACTGGCAACGGCGCGCGCCGGCCTCGAGGCGCCCTGGGTGTCCAGCGTGCTGGTCTGGGTATCGCTCATGAGCCTGCTCGGCTGCCTGTTCGCCACGATCATCAGCAACCGCTTCGGGCTGGTGCGTCCGCTGCTCGTGACGCTGCTGGTGCACGCCGCCATTGTCGGTATGCTAGCCTTGGGCATCACCAACCTGACGTTCTTCATCAGCGTCTATACGTTCAATTTTCTCTGGATCTTTATCGACGTGTACCAGATGGCGACCGTTGCCAATGTCGACCCGTCGGGGCGCTTTGCCTCGCTGCTGCCCGCGGCGCAGGGCCTCGGCCAGATCGTCGGGCCCAACCTGGCGGCCTCGGCGCTCGCCCTGGGCAACGGCTATGACGCGGTGTTTACGCTCTGTGCGGTGGCGTCGCTGGCTGCCTTTGCCATCTACGGGGGCCTGTATATTCGCCTGCGCCGCACGCTGCCCGCCCTGGCAGACGCGCCATGACGGCAACCTTCGACGCCATTGTGATCGGTGCCGGGCACAACGGCCTGACCACCGCCAACTATCTTGCCCGGGGCGGTATGCGGGTCTGCGTCCTCGAGCGCCGGTACGTGGTCGGCGGCGCGGCCGTGAGCGAGGAGTTTCA
>JAWLGG010000234.1:0-5252 GCA_041685155.1 Chromatocurvus sp. | reverse complement strand
CGAACTTGCCGCGCATGATGTTCATATTGAAGTCGTTATCGTCGCTGGGCACCTGGCGCACGACAGTATCAGGCGTTCCGCCGATCGGATTGCGGTCCACAGAAATATTGTTGAAGGGGTTACCATTCTGATTGAACGGGTTCTGGTCCGAAGTCGTTTTGATCGCCGACTCGAATCGAACATAGCCGCCGTAGCTGGCACCAAAAATATCAGGGTCGAAAAACGCGCCGTCCGCGTAGGCGGTCAGGGACGTCAGAATGCCGATAGGCAACCCCAGACCGAGCAACCGGGTTTTCGTAAAAGCCGCCATATTATTATCTCCTGAAAATACGCCACGCCGCACGCTTGCGACGCTCGTCGAATATCGAAAGTGAGGCATTGCCCATGGCGATGCCGGACTCCCCCTTCGGATCAGCCGCCGAGACGCTGCAACGCCTGCGATGTCATGTAGCGGTTGTAGACATCATCTTCATTGCTGGTTTCGAATTCGGTCCTGAATCCACCCTGTATTTCCTTGCCGACATAGTAACGAGTCATGCGGCCATCCAGGCGGTCATAAATCATCACTCCAGTCCAGGACCAAGCGGGCTTGCCTGCCTTGGTAAAAGTCTCCTGTTCGTTGCTGTACTGCGCATACTGGGGTTCGAAAGACTTCCAATTTTCTCCCTTGCGATCTGTCGTCACTGAGGCAACCATTAGCTGGTTGCGTACGTCGATCCAAACGGTGCGTTTACCAACTGGTGCCCGTGGATAGCCTACAGGCTCCGACTCCAGCACAATGCACTCCGGACAAAGCTCCATAACCGTTTCATGGAATGTCAATCCTTTAGGTCCACCGTGAACAGGCTTCTCCCAGTTATCACGCCCGCCCATGAAGTTGCCGGGACTCTGCGCACCTAGCATAGGCTTGCGATCGACAATCCGGTAGTTACCCCACGTGAGCATTGGGTCGCCCGCAGCCCAGGCATCCGACAGAAAAAGAACCATGCCTGGCACCAATGGTTCGAAGCGCTGATTGGTTGGGAACTGACGTACACGGCGGAAAGCGGGAAGGTAACCCAAAAGATCCGGGAACCTGCTCTGGTCATAGTGCCAGGTGTTCAGGTAAGACGTGCCGTTGACATCGTCGGGCCGCGTAAACCATGTAGCGTTGTAACGCAATAAATCATCACGGCCCCGGAAAATCTGACCATCCACCCGTGAGCTCACCTGCAGTTCGGTCCAGACAAAATCGTACTGGTAGGCGATATCACCATTTCGATCAATGTCGTGGTCGCGGGTAGCGCTCAGCTGCCAGTCATTGCGCCCCCAGGCAAGCACCATGTCGGCCGCTGCCTCCTGGGCATTTTTGGGATCCGGGAAGGGGCAGCCACCCAGCCAGGTGCCACCGTTGGGGCCGCGCACGTTACCGGTCGCGTCAATCGTTGCCTTACCGGCGTTTCTCAGGGTCGCCTCGAGATAATCGTGCGGATACAGCTTGGTGATATCGCGGGTGGTTTCGGCTATGCGGATACGCCGCCCCATGGTCTTGACCTGCTCAAGGGCAATCGGGTCAAGCAGATGCTCCACATGCTCAACGTTGTCTGCCGTGATGACATCTCCCGGCTTGATCTTGCCCTTTGTGTGCATCTCGATGGAAAGGAGCTCATCGGGGTAAGCGTTGCTGATATCCGTGAGAGCGGAATCAGACCGCGCGATCATCGGCCACAATGACGTGAGCACGCCAGCCGATGCTGCACCCAGGAGAGACTTTTCGAGGAATTTGCGGCGCGAGTAATCGAAATCGAATTTTCTTATGTGCATGGGTATCTCCTGGCCAATGTAATGGCATGACGGTGAAAACGACTGCTGGGGATATTGCGGGAAATTGCAGCGGGGACGAACAGGCCGCCGGATTTCGCGCCACAGGGGTGACGGCTTACCGCGTAATTGTCCACTGTGACTCCCGACATGGGCGCCTCCACCGGCAGATGAACGGTGGCTCCAAGCTGCCTGCAACCGGGAGAGGTCAACCGCGTCTGGCGGCTGGCTACTACTCCCGAGAGTTGCAGATCCTGGCAACCCCGCTTATTAGCATTATGTATCGCGAGTATTCAATAACTCTTTTGTACTACAATTTAATACCACAATTCGGCAGTGTCAACCTTCATTCAGCAAACAGTCGTCTGGCGGTTTTTCCGGTATAGACTGCGCATAAACCGCGCAACTCCGATTGCCAGCGTCCGATGTCGAGGTCGCTACCTGACACCGGGTCAATATCCCAGGCGCCGCAAGGCATTGCGCGTCAGGTATCTCGGATAGATGCGCTCATCGTTGACCGCGGTGCGGTGACCTCCCGATATTTCCCTCACCTGCTCCAGCCGGGACATGCGCCCGGTCTGGATGTCGAAAGCGTGAACGTGGGTCCACGACCAATAGGGATGACTGCCATCCATAAAGCTGTGAACACCCGAACTGTACAAGCTGTAGGCCCCGTCAAAGCTTCGGTACACCTCACCTTTGTGGTCGTAGGTATTCATGGCCAGGGGAAGACCTGTGCGGGCATCAAACCAGACCCGTTTCCTGCTCACCGGTGCGCGCTTGAAACTGGTAGGCTCGGCCTCTACCACAATCGCCTCCGGAATCAGCTGCACCGTGGTATCCCAGAACGTTGTTCCCTTCGGCCCACCGTGCGTGCTGTGCTCCCAGTTGGCATGCTCCGGATTCCAGCCATCAGAGACAGCGGCGAGGAAAGGGCCGCGATCAATGATGCGGTAATTGCTCCAGGTGTGCAGCGGGTCTCCGGCCGCCCACGCATCGGACAGGTACAGCGTGCCGCCGGGCACCAGCGGCTCGAAACGCTGATTCGTCGGGAATACCCGGATCCGCTTGAAGTCCGGCAGGTAACCCAGCAACTCGGGAAACTCATTCTGGTCATAGGGCCAGATATTCAGGTAGGAGGTGCCCGCGACATCCTCGGGGGAGGTAAACACAACACTCTGATAGCGCAGCTTGTCCTCGTGTCCCGACCAGTAGGGACGTTCCTCAAGTGTGACCCTGGCGACGGTGGCCAGCTCCGCCCATACCGTCTCGTACTGATACTGCACATCGCCGTCTCGGGACAGGTCATACTCCTTGATGGCGTACAGAGACGCGTCATGCCGCCCCCAGCTCAGGGTGAGTGCCGCAAACAGCTCGAGGCCGTTGCGCGCCTCGGGAAACGGGTTGCCGCCGATCCAGGGCCGGCCATCATCGTTGACCACATTGCCACGCTCATTGAATCGCGCCCTGCCCTGGTTGCGTGCGGTTGCCTCGATATAGTCGCGAGGCGACAGCTGCATGATGTCCATGGTGGTAGGTGCCACCCGCAGGCGCCGGCCCATGCTCTCAATCTGCTGGTACTTTATGTCGTCGAGCAGATCCCGCACGTGCTCCACATTATCCGCGGAAATCGTATCTCCGGCCGCTATCTTCCCCCCGGTATACATATCGAGGCTGAGCAGCTCATCCGGATAGACTCCATCGGTATCGCCCGCGCGCGCCAGCCTCGGCCACAGCGGTGCGAGCACCCCGGCGGCAATGGCACCCCGGGACAGGGTGGCGAGAAAATGCCTTCTGCTGTGCCGGCCGTCGAAGCGTCTGATCAGATGCATGTCTGCCTCCAGCGTTTTACGTATTTGCTCAGCGCGGCGAAAGGCGCAGTATCCTGCCCGTATGCCCCACGACAAAGGTGCCAATGCCGCCCGACGCGGCCTGCTGATACCAATTGGAATTCACGTCTGCATCGTCCGGCGCAATAAAAGTGAGACCATCATCCCTGCTCAACAGCATATTGCGCATTCCCGGGATGATCACCAGACCCTCCGGCGTGGAGCTGACGCCCAGCAGATTGCCACCGAGACCCGGATCCACTCGCTCCCAGTGTTCGCCGGCATCGACCGTCTTAAGAACAATGCCGTTCTGGCCAACGGCAAAACCGACACCATCGGCGCGCACATGCAGAGCCGACAGGGATTCATCGCCGCGGCGGACCAGCCGCCAGCTGTCGCCGCGGTCATCGCTGATCACAACCAGACCGAACTCACCGACAACGATAATGCGACCCGCATCCGTTATCTCGACAGCATACAGGTGGGGGTCATAGCCCTCTTCGACAAAGCTCGAGAATGCCGTGTCGGGCGTTGACCACGTCGAGCCGCCGTCGGTGGAGATTTGCACCGCACCGAACCCGCCGACTGCAACAGCCAGCCCATCAGCATGCAGATCGACGGACAGCAGACGCTCCTCGACATCAGCGGCACGCCTTTCCCACTCATTGTTACCGTTTCGGACCAGCACCAGTCCCATCTGGCCGACCGCTATCATGCGGTCACCCTCCAGCGCAGTATCCAGTAGCGCCAGTTCGGTAGCCGCATCTTCTGCCGACCAGCTGCTGCCACCGTCGCGTGTAATCACCACCGTACCGCGGTCGCCTACCGCAAGGCCCCGCGCGCCGTCTGTCGCAAACGATATGCCGAACAGTGGGCGATGCGCGCTGCCTTCATGGACGAGCTGCATAGAAATCATGGCATTATCACCCTCTGCCCACGTCATCCCAGCGCCCAGCGCGACGGCGAGGACAGCCATGCCGGGCACCGCCCGCAGTCTACGGTAAACGGCGTGTACTGCTGCTTTAAACATGCTGCCTACCCTGTCCCTTGTCCACGCTGCACACGACATCATTACACCACGCCCTCCGCCTGCTGCCTTACAGGTCTCAACTCCGCGAGATTCAGGTGTTCACTGATCAGCAGGTCATCGCGCTCGACAAACCGCGGTTTCAGGAACCACACCATCACCGGCAACACGAACAGCGCCATAATCATGTTGATGACCATCACGGCCCCGAGCAGGAGACCCATGTCGGCGAGGAACTTGAGGCCGGAGAGGAAATACCAGGGCATGATACCGATGAGCATGATCGTCGCAGTGAAGGCAATCGCGCGACCCGTCGTCGTGACTGCCTCGCGAATGATGGCTTCGAAATTACCGGCCTGGTTCTCATACTCATCGCAGACACGGGCCAGCAGATAGATGCCGTAGTCAATACCCACGCCAATCCCCATCGCCGCTACCAGCAGGGAATTGATATCAAGACCCATGCCCATGAGATAGAGTATGGCGATGATGACAAAGTTGGCCATGTTGACCTGGGATATCAGAATGATCCCGGCGAGCACCGACTTGAAGGCAATCGCTGACAATACGAACATGAGCGCGCTGAGGACCGCGAC
>JAWLGG010000233.1:0-5261 GCA_041685155.1 Chromatocurvus sp. | reverse complement strand
CGACGCATCACGTCTGTCCAACTTGCGCAAAGGCCAACCGCTGACAGTGCAGGGCGTAGTGGTCGAGAAGGCGATTTTCGTTCAACTGACTGGCTGTGTCCTTCAGTAGCAGGGCATTCCGGTCACCGTTGCAGGTGTGGTGCTAAACACCCACCGACTCCAGTTTATGAGTCATGCCCCGGAGTCGGCTGGTGATCGCTATAAAAACTCTATAAAAATCAAGAAGATGGTGGGCCCAGTAGGACTTGAACCTACGACCAATCGATTATGAGTCGACTGCTCTGACCAACTGAGCTATGGGCCCGGCAGGTCTGCGCGGGGCAGACCGTAATGCGCGCCTAGTATAAACGCGGTGAGCGGACCTGGCCAGATAAGGAAAGCCGGGGAAGAGCCGCGCGGTCTCCTTAATCGCGTACCGCTGGTTGTACGTCAGTCGACCCGGCGCATGCTCATGCCAAGCATCGTATAGTTGACGACATAGTAGCCATCGGCAATTCGCACCACTTCTTCCGGCATGAACTCGAGCACGTCCTGTACCATGACGCCTTCATAGAACTCCTCGCCGTCACGGTACCGGAACCGATAGACCGGAAGTCCGTTCTCTGCGACGCCGGTCCGGGTGATGTCGGTTTTCGGGCGGCGGTCGCCGACGTCAACGGAAGCACTCCACCACGATCTGGCATGAGGCGCCATCGGCGATTGTCTGGTCGACGGCACAGTCCGGGTCCGCGGACTCGTTGGTACCGACAAAGCAGATTTCAGCCAGCTCGATGTCACTGGTCTCAAGCGTCGTGCCCGCGTCGTTCAGGAAGCTGTTGGGGCCTCTCGATAGCGAGAAGGCCTGTCCTTCGGGCTGGGTAATGGTATTCGTCACAATTGCGGCGTGTACCTCTCGCACGAGTTTTATACCGCCGCCTGCGCTGGTCAGCGCAGCGATGGCCAGTAAACCTGCGATCATGGGGGTGATACCACCTGCGCGGCGATAGCTTTTCATGGCGATCACGCCGAGCAGTGCCGCGAGAAGGACGAGCAGGGTACTGCCGAGGGTGGGAACCGGGGCAACCGCGGAGGGTGAAAATGTTATTGTGCCGGGAGTTCCCGCGATCGCCGGCAGTGCAAACCCACTGCCGGCGATCGCCAGGACAGTTGTTTTCACGCCATGACCCCGCGTCTTCGTATGTTGCTCTTGTGCCATGAGTCTCCCCTCCCAGGAAATGCGTTGGTTTTGTGGCAGAAGCAACGCCGCGCCTGCCAGACCAGGCCAAGCGCATAGACAGGCATGGCTGTTTGTCAACATGGGGTGGACGCGGGTCACGCGCTGCCCGTTGTCAGCGTCGCGCCGGCAACGATGATTCTTCGCCCGCTCAGTGCTGATGCCCACCTGGTCCATGCACATGCTTGTGGGCAATCTCCTCGCGTGAGGCGGCGCGCACATCGACGATCTCCAAATCGAACACCAGGTCCTGGCCCGCCAGGGGATGATTGATGTCGAGGTCGGCGCTGAACTTCCCGGCCTTGATCACCGTCGCAGGCCGGCGACCCTGGTCCGTGTTGATCTGGACCAGCATGCCGGGCCGCAGTCTGCCCTTGTAGATCAGGTGCTTCACGGGAACGCGCTGCTGGCGCTCAGGGTCGTGGGCGCCGTAGGCATTCTCTGCACTCAGGCTGACGCTGAAGACATCTCCGGTCGATCTCCCGGCCATATCCTTTTCGAGCCCCGGCAGTATGTTGCCCGCCCCGTGCAGGTAGGCCGTTGGCTCCCCGCTGCGGGAGGTTTCCAGTTCGTCACCTGCAGCATTGCGAAGCGTGTAGTGAAAGATGGCGACGGTATTGCGTTCTATCTTCATGGGTTATCTATTGTTTCCTTGGGAATCGGGGCTGCGATTACAGGGCAAAAACGCGGCACAGGCAAGTACGCGGTCTTATCCTGCAACGCAATCCCTGCATTGGCCGTCTGACCCGAACGGGACTCCGGGAACTGGTGATCGGGCAGGGCGAGAAAGGCTACGTTGCGCTTTACCGCTATGTGCAGGAGGTGGACACGGCCTTCGTGCTGGCCGTACAGAACCCGCGCGAAGCGGGATACCGTGAACCCTCCTGAGGCGAGGCTCGGCCTCAGCCATTCTCCCTCAGCGCGTCGCCGAGAGCATTCACCAGGCTGTCGATCTCGTCCCGCTCGATAACGAAGGGCAGGCCCAGCTGCAGCGTGTCGCCGCCGTAGCGCACATAGAAACCCTTGTCCCACAGGCGCATGGCCACCTCGAAGGGACGGCGCGTGGGGTCGCCGTCTTTCGCGGCCAGCGTGAGCGCCGCGGCAAAGCCGTAGTTGCGGATGTCTGTGACATGCGGACTCCCCTTGAGCTGATGTATCGCGCTCTCGAAGTGGGGCGCAAGTCTCGTGACCCGGGCGGGCAGCTCCTCTTTGAGCAGCAGTTCCAGCGCGGCGAGGCCGGCGGCGCAGGCCACGGGATGTGCCGAGTAGGTGTAGCCATGGTTGAACTCGAGGAGATGGTGCGGCGTGTCCTGCGCCAAGAAAGCCTGGTAGATCTCGCCCTTTGCGATCACCGCGCCCATGGGCACGGCGCCGTTGGTCATCTGCTTGGCGATGTTCATGATGTCGGGGACAACACCGAAGGCGTCGGCGCCGGTCATGGCGCCGCAGCGGCCAAAGCCGGTGATGACCTCGTCGAAGATGAGCAGGATGTCGTGCGCGGTGCAGATCTCCCTCAGGCGCTGCAGGTAGCCCACCGGTGGTGGCAGAACGCCCGCTGACCCGGCCATGGGCTCGACGATCACGGCGGCGATGTTGCTCGCGTCGTGCAGGGCGATCAGCTCCAGCAGCTCGTCCGCCAGGTGCGCGCCGTGGGCGGGCATGCCGCGGCTGAAGGTGTTCTCGGGCAGCAGCGTGTGGCGCAGGTGGTCGGCCTCCACTGCCTGTCCGAACATCTTGCGGTTGGCGCCAATGCCGCCCACGGAAATGCCCCCGAAATTGACCCCGTGGTAGCCCTTGGCGCGCCCGATCAGGCGCGTCTTCTCCGGCCTGCCGCGCAGGCGCCAGTAGGCGCGGGCCATTTTCAGGGAGGTGTCGGCGGATTCGGAGCCCGAGTTGGTGAAGAACACGTAGTCCAGCCCCTGCGGCGTCAGGTCCCGCAGCCGATTGGCGAGCTGGAAGGACAGCGGCTGGCCGAACTGGAAGGCGGGGGCGTAGTCCAGGGTTTGCAGCTGCTGGTACACCGCCTCGGCGATCTCGGGGCGGTTGTGCCCCAGGCCGCAGGTCCACAGGCCGGAGAGGCCATCGAGAATGCGCCGCCCGCGATCGTCCACGTAGTAGATGCCCTCGGCGCCGACCAGCATGCGCGGGTCATCCTTGAACTGGCGGTTGCCAGTAGATGGCATCCAGTGGGATTCCAGCTCCTCGCGGCTGAGGACGCTGTGGGTTTCGGGGAGTACGGACGTCATGGTGGCAGCCTCGCTGGCGTCGCTTGCCTGATGGACAGCAGTGTATGCCCAGGATTAAAGTTGCAAAAAGCGCAAGGTATAAAAGTAAACATTCAGATTCATGAAACATTATGCGACGTAGCGCGATCGCTGGAGCAGGCGCATGAGCGGAAAGGCACTCCTGGGCAACGTCATGGACCACGACCTGCGCCTGTTGCGGGTCTTCCGCGCGGTGGTGGACTGCGGTGGCTTTGCTGCGGCGGAGCTGGAGCTCAATATCAACCGTTCGACCATCTCCCGTCACATCAAGGACCTGGAGACCCGGCTCGGCGTCACCCTTTGTCGCCGCGGTCGCGGCGGGTTTGCCCTGACGGCCGAGGGCGAGGAGGTGCATCGCAGTGCGTTGCGCATGCTGGCGTCAGTCGAGGCCTTCCGGCGCGATGTGTCCGACCTGCATCGCGAGCCCTCGGGCAGTCTCGCCCTGGCGCTGTTCGACAAGACCGTGTCCAACCCGGGCTGCCGTATCGACCGCGCACTGGCGGCCTTCGACGATGTGGCGCCCGGCGTCAATCTGCATATCCACGTCGAGCCGCTGAACACGATTGAGCGGGGTGTCATTGACGGTCGCTTCCAGGTCGGCGTGATTCCCGATCACCGGCCTTCAAGCAGCCTGCGCTACCTGTCCCTGTTCCGGGAGCAGATGGTGCTGTACTGCGGCCCCGGTCACCCCCTCTACGCTTTGCCGGATGCAGAGATAACGCCAGAACGGGTGCGCGAGCACCGCTACGTCGGCATCGGCTATCACTCACCGAACATGGAGATCAGCCAGCAACTGGGCCAGACCCGTCACGCCACGGCCTACGATCAGGAGGCGGTTGCACACCTCCTGCTGTCGGGTCGCTACGTGGGCTACCTGCCGGATCACTACGTTTCGGGATTTTGCGGGCGCAGAGCCCTCCGAGCGCTGTGTCCGGATACCTTCGAGTACAGCTGCCAGTTCAGCGCCATCACCCGCAGTGGCCGTGTTTCCCGCGTCCTATCCGCCTTCGTCGAGGCCCTGCAGTCGGCGCATGCCTGAGCGCGCGTGCGCCGGTCAGTCGCGCAGGCAGTCCGCCACCGGCGTGTAGGCGTGGCCCAGGGCTTCGGCGACCGCCCGGTAGGTCACCTGGCCACGACACACGTTGAGACCGTTGGCCAGGTGGCTGTCCTCGGCCAGGGCGGTGCGCCAGCCCTTGTCCGCGATGCGCAGGGCGCGCGGCAGGGTGACGTTGTTCAGCGCATAGGTGGATGTCCGGGCTACGGCACCGGGCATGTTCGCAACGCAGTAATGCACCACGCCTTCTTCAATGAAGGTGGGATCGTCGTGGGTGGTGGCGTGGGAGGTCTCGAAGCAGCCGCCCTGGTCGATGGCGACATCGACGACGACAGCTCCGCGATGCATGGTCTTGAGCATGTCCCGGGTCACCAGCTTGGGCGCGGCGGCGCCGGGCACCAGAACGGCACCGATCACCAGGTCGGCCTCGGCCACGCACTGGGCGAGATTGGCGGTGTTCGAGAAGCGCGTCTTGGCGCGGGCCTCGAAATAGATGCCCAGTCGCTCCAGTACCGTGGGTGAGCGGTCGAGAATGGTGACATCGGCACCCAGGCCAACCGCCATTTGTGCCGCGTTGAAGCCAACCACGCCACCGCCGATAATCGCCACCTTGCCCGGTGCTACGCCGGGCACGCCACCCAGCAGTACGCCGCGTCCGCCGCGGGCTTTTTCCAGCGCGCCGGCGCCGGCCTGGGCCGACATGCGTCCGGCCACCTGGCTCATGGGCTTG
>JAWLGG010000232.1:0-5280 GCA_041685155.1 Chromatocurvus sp. | reverse complement strand
GGCTGTCAAAGAACGCCTCCGGGTTGGCGATTCCAGCCACCGCGTGCACCGGCCCGGGGGCAAGGTGATCGGCGGAACGCTCTACCCCGGTCTGCAGCTGCACCAGCGCATCCACCCGGTAGTGGAAGTGTCGCAGCGGGTCGCCACTGTCACGCTGCAGGATCCAGTCACAGTGCGCCAGCCGCGCTGGCGGCTCGCGCAGGGGTCCGGCAGGGAGCACGCGGCCGTTGCCGACGCCAAAGGTGGCGTCGAGCAGCACGATTTCCAGATCCCGCGCCAGTGCCAGGTGCTGCAGGCCGTCGTCGCTGAGCACCATATCCACCGGCTGCCACGCCAGCAGCGCCCTCACGGCGTCGGCCCTGCGCGGTGCGATCACCACCGGACACCCGGTCTGTCGCGCTGCCATGAGCGGCTCGTCACCACTGTCCCGCCAGCCGCTGTCCGGCGTTACCCGGCGCGGAAACTCCCCGGGTTGGGCGCCGTAGCCGCGACTGACAATGCCCACCCGGATCCCGCGCCCCTGCAGCGCCCGCGCCAGCGCTATCACCACCGGGGTCTTGCCGGTGCCGCCCACGGTGATGTTGCCGACCACGACTACCGGCACCGGCGCCCGATAGACCGCCCGCCACCCCCGGCGGAAGGCCTGCCGGCGCAGCAGCAGCACGCAGCGGTTGAGGGCGGACAGGGGCAGCAGCAACAGCAGCCAGGGAGAATTCCTGCGCCAGGCTGTCTGCAGCGCCAGGGACAGACGCGTCAGCGGGCCCCGCTCACCGCCGGCCCGACCCTCATCGCGCATCGGGCGCGGGTTGCAGGGTGGCAATGCCGAGCTGCGCGAATCCCATCTGCCCGGCGGCGTCCATGGCGCGCACGACCGCCTGGTGCGAGGCATCGGCATCGGCGGAGATCAGCAGGGGCAGCGTCGTGTCGCCCTCGGAGTACTCGTAGATGGCCGCCTGCAGAGTGCGCAGGCGGTTGTCCACCAAGCCCTGTCCGTTGACCCGGTAATTGCCCTGCTCATCCACCAGGATCTCGATCTGGCGCGGCGGCCTCTCCGAAGCCACACCCGTGGCTTCCGGCAGATCCACCGCGAGCCGGGTCTCCCGGGTGAAGGTGGTGGACACCATGAAAAAGATCAGCAGCAGGAACACCACGTCGATCAGCGGCGTCAGGTTGACGTTCAGGTCCTCGCGGCGCTGGCGACGGAACTTCACGCCTCAGTCCGACCTGTCCCCGGCGTGCAGCGCATCCACCAGCTTGATCGCCTCCTGCTCCAGTCCGATGACGATCTCGTCGATCCGGCCGGTAAAGTACCGGTGCATGACCAGAGCCGGAATCGCCACGGTAAGTCCCGCGGCAGTGGTGATCAGCGCCTCGGAAATTCCCCCGGCAAGGGCACTGGCATTGCCGGTGCCGCGGGACATGATCTCGGCAAACACCCGGATCATGCCGATCACGGTACCGAGCAGGCCCAGCAGGGGCGCGATGGCGGCGATCGTGCCGAGGGTATTGAGGTAGCGCTCGAGCTGGTGGACAACGTGGGACGCGGCCTCCTCGATGCTCTCCTTCATGACCTCGCGACCGTGGTGCGAGTTGACCAGGCCCGCGGCCAGGATGCGCCCCAGCGGTGAGGCCCTGCGCAGCTCCGCGAGGGCGGCGGGGTCCATGTCGCCGGCATTCAGCCGCTTCCACACCGAGGACAGCAGGTGCGGCGGTGCCACGCGTCGCGGGTTGAGCGTATACAGACGCTCGATGCAGATAGCGACCGCCGCCACCGAACTGGCAATAATGACGACCATGAGCCAGCCGCCTGCAGTGACAAGTTCCAGCACCCTGTTGCTCCGTAACCGCGTCCGAACGGCATTATACGCAGGACACCGGCGTCAGCGACAGGTCGCTCTGCCCGGCGCTGGGCTCAGCCCGGGGGCAACCAAAAGGGCGCATGGCCACCGCGGACAGTACTCACCTCCAGGCGTCCATCCGCGGCTACCCGGAATACGATGGCGCCCTCCCGGGCGGTCGCGCGGGTGTCGATGCCGCGACGGGCCAGTCGCGCCGTGACGTCGGGGTGCGGGTGACCGAAGGGGTTGGCCCGCCCGTGGTTGAGGATGACCCCGTCCGGGTCCACCGCGCGCAACCACGCCGACGCCGTGGAACCGCCACTGCCGTGGTGAGCCGCAAGAAGCCAGTCCGACTGCAGTTGCCCGCGCCAGTACTGCACCAGGTCGCGCTCTCTGCCGGCACTGATATCCCCAGGCAGCAGGAATCGATGGCCCGCGAGGTCGACCAGCAGAACGCAGGACGCGTCATTCGAACTGTCCCCCGCACCCGCAGGCCCGGCCACCACCTGAAACCTGACCTCTCCCGGCCACGCCCAGGCCGCCCCCGTGCGGCAGAGGCTGCCACGCGTCACGCCATCAGGCACCTGGCCGTACAGGAGACGAGCCACCGGCATCGCCTCCAGCAGCGCCTGGACGCCGGCGCTGTGATCGCGATCCGCGTGGCTGACGATGAGCGTATCGACAGCCTCCACCCCACGCTGCTGCAGAAAGGGAATCAGGGCCGCTGCGGCCGCGGTGTAGACGCCAGGCTGGCCACCGCCGGTATCGTAGACCAGGGCACGCCGCCCCGCGGTGACCACGACCGCCGTGCCCTGCCCGACGTCCAGCACGGTCAGCTCCGGCCTGCCGGATAAAGTAGCCGGCTCGCGCAGCAACAGCGGCAGGAGCAGGCCGCCCACCGCCAGTCTCAGTCGCCACGGCAGTGGCAGGGCAAGCAGCGTCACCGCAAGCAGGGCATTGACGGCGGCATAGGTCTCCGCCACCAGGGGACGGTAGCGCAGATCCCCGGCAAGGGCTGCGAGACTGTCAGCAAGACCGAGCAGCCGCTGCAGCAGCAGGAGTGGCCACTGCCAGAGCCAGCGCGCAAGCGAGTCCGACAGCGTATCGGCCAGACTGGCCAGCAGCGTCATCGGCACCACCAGCAGGCCGACCACCGGCACGGCAACGGCATTTGCCAGTGGCGCAACCACACTGCCGCCACCAAACCACCAAGCCGTCAGCGGGAGCATCGCCACGCAGAGATACACATGCATGCGCAGCGCCAGGGTCAGCGGCGGCTGCCGCGGCTGCCAGGCGATGAACCAGAGCAGCGCAGCGACGGCCCCCACGCTGAGCCAGAACCCGCTGCTCGCGGTGGCCAGGGGCTGTAGCAGCACGAGAACGAACATGGCGAGTATCAGCGTGTCGGGGCTGAGCGGATCGCGTCGCAGGGCTAGCGCGACAACCGCGCCCGCAAGCATCGTGAGCGCGCGCACGGTAGGCAGGCTGAAGCCCGCCAGGGCCGCATAGGACGACGCGGAAAGCAGGGCCACCACCCCCGGCAGCTGGCGCCAGGCCGCCCCCGCGTGGACCAGGGACGCGACCCGCGCGAGGGCCTGCCCCAGCAGCGCGCCGACGCCTGACGCCAGACTCACATGCAGCCCGGAAATGACGGCCAGGTGCACAACACCGAGTTCCTTGAGCAGCGTCCAGTCCTGGGGCGCCAGGCGCTGACGTGCGCCGACGGTCAGCGCCGCGAGCAACCCCTTGCTGCGCGGATCGCCGGGAACGGCGTCGAGGGAGCGCAGCAGCGCCGCGCGCGCCGCGTGATGACGATATCGCCAGGGGATGTCCCGGCCATCATCGAGCACCAGGCGCCTGACGCTGCCCGTGGCATGAATACCGTTAACGGCATACCAGGATTCCCGGTTCGGCTGGCCGGGATTCGCCAGACCCCAGGGCACGCGCAGCAGGGCATTGAACTCGCCATACTGCCCGGGCGCGATGGCGCTGTCGCCGTAGTAACTCAGGCGCACCCGCCGGGGACCCGCGCAGGCCGCCGGCGACAGGCTGGACACATCGAGCAGGAAGCGCTGTACCTGGCGATCGCCAAAGGCCACCGACACCTCAGGCAATGAGGCGATATGACCCTGCAGCGTCACCGGCAGGCGCTCGCAGTCCGCTGGCAGCCACTGCGCCAGGAGGCGCTGGCCGCTGGCCGCCCCCCAGGCAATCCCGAGCAGAAGCGCCGCGAGCAGTCCGCCCAGGGGCCGGGTGGCGGCAGCGCACAGCGACAGAAACAGCAGCGGCAGCCAGACAGCGAGCAGGTACGGCGACGCGGCGACGAGCGCCGTGCCGAGGCAGAAGGCGAGCAGCCAGGCCAGCACGGGGAACGGCCGCGGCACCGGAGCGCGACGACGGCGGCAACCGTGGTAAAACATTACATAAAACAGACGCGGATTGCGGATAGACTTCGTACTGAAACACGCGCAACCGCGTGATGACACACCCTTTTCAGCCTGGTTGGATATGGTCAAGAAGCGACTGCGCAAATTCATGCCCGAGGCGTCCGAACTGCGCCGCAGCGGCGCCCTGCGACCCTTCGGCGACTGGATCTATGCCAGCAACTACTGGCACCTGAACCGCTATTCCGCCTCCATGGCGTTCTTCGTCGGGCTGTTCGTGGCATTCCTGCCCGTGCCCGGCCAGATGCTCATCGCCGCCCTGCTCGCAATCCGGCTGCGTTGCAACCTGCCACTGTCAGTCGCCCTGGTCTGGGTCAGCAATCCGCTCACGGCGCCGCCGCTGTTCTACCTCGCCTATCGCCTGGGTGGCCTGCTCATTGGCCGCCCGATTCCGATTCCCGCGGATGACGGCAGCGGCACGGCCTTTGACCTGTGGTGGCTGTTCGCGAAAATCGGGACCGTCTGGCCGCCGCTGCTCCTGGGCTGCCTGCTGCTCGGCCTGTTCGCCGGCAGTGTGGGCTATTTCGTGATCAACAATATCTGGCGCTGGCGCGTGGGGCGCGACTGGCGGCGTCGACAGCGCGGTCGCCGGGCTACAGCTCGCGCTGCAGCACCTCGGCCGGCGCCAGGCGTGCCGCACGGAGAGCGGGGTACAGGGCCGCGAGCAGGCACAGCAGCAGGGCCGCGAGGGACACGAGCGCAAAATCCTGCAGGCGCAGGTCAACCGGAATGAAGGAGACTGGATAGACATCCGTTGCCAGCAGTCGCGCACCGAGCAGCCGCTCGGCGCCACCGACCGCGGCGGGGACGGCCAGGCTGAGAACGCCCCCAACGCATCCGCCAAGCAGCGCGCCGACCACGCCGATGAGACCACCCTGGCAGAGGAAAATGATGGCGATGTCCCGCGGGGTCGCACCCAGCGTCCGCAGGATGGCGATATCGCCCTGCTTGTCGATCACGACCAGCACCAGCGACGACACCACGTTGAACGCGGCGAC
>JAWLGG010000231.1:0-5284 GCA_041685155.1 Chromatocurvus sp. | reverse complement strand
GACACGGCCTCATAGGGCTCGCCGGTAGGAACCACCTCGGGTCGGGAAACAGTGCGCGAGGTCGCAGCCGGCCGACCTTTCCGGATGTCCCGCCGTGCCCGGCTCCTCGCGCTGGTTTTCTTCGGCTTTGCCGCATAAACGACCAGCGCGGCGGCAGCGAGGGCGAGCACTGAAAAGAGAATCCAGAACATGTGTTGTGTCCCGATGCCTCAGCGATTGCGTCCCAGTCGCTCGTGGGCGTCGACCCACTCGTTCTGGCGTGTGTCCTTGTCGACCCGCGTGGCGGCGCCCAGTGACAGTTCTCCGGCCACTACCAGCCCTGCGGCGATCTCGGCCAGCTTGTAGGCCTTGCCCTTGCCGTGGCAGTCCATGATTTCCAGGCACTCGCGCTGGGTGGGCAGGTTGGTGCCACCACCATAGGTCGCGAGTATGAGTGCCGGCAGCGTGATGGAAAAGAAGTAGTCTCCCTCCCGGGTCACGCGGTTATAGACGGTGCACTGATTGGACTCACCGATATTGGCGATATCCTGCCCGGTGGCCAGGTACAGCGCCGCCAGTCCGTTCGCCGGGTGCGCGGCGTTGTTCGAGGAGTGGCTCAGAAAAGAGGCAATGGTCGTGATGCCCTGCCCGTAGTGCATGGCTTCGGGGCTTATGCGCAGGTTGCGCTCCAGCACGTCACGGGGCACGGTGATCTCCGCCGTGACGCGGCGGCCACGGCCTTTCAGGGAGTTCACCGCCGAGGTGCGCTTCTCGGTGTCGAAGTTGCCGGAGAGCAGGTAGTTCTTCAGCGCCGGGTAGTTCTCGCGGATCCACTCGCAGGCAACAAAGGTGGCGCGGCTGGTCATGTTCTGTCCCGCGGCGTCGCCAGTGGTGTAGTCGAAGCGCGTGTAGATGAAGTTGTGCGCGTTATAGTGTTCGATTTCCACCAGCTTGCCGACGGAGGTGGTGGTCTCCGCAACCTCCTTTATCCGGGAGAAATTCTCTACCAGCCAGTGTTCGAAATCGCGCGCGTCGCGTGCGTTGCGGAATACAAAGCAGGGCGCGCGCTGCATTGCTTCGCCCGCCACCGTCGTCATGACACCGCCGCTTTCGCGAATCACCTTCATGCCGCGGTTGTAGCTGGCCAGCATGGTGCCCTCGACCGTGGCCATGGGTACGTAGAATTCACCCCTGGCGTGCTCGCCGTCGATCAGCAGGGGGCCGGCAAGGCCGATCGGTACCTGTGCCACCCCGAACATGTTCTCGATGTTGCCGGCCATGGCATCGGCTTCAAAGGAGAATTGCCGGGTGTGATTGAGCCGGGCAGGAGTGTGTTCCTCAATGAAAGCCTGGCGTTCCGCGATGATCTCGGGGCTGTAGTCGTTATCGGGGGATCTCGGGATACGTTTGCTCACGAAGGGTCTCCGTTATTATCAGCAGATTACGGTACGCAAGGGTGGCATGACCGTCAACGCCGCCGCGGAGGCGCAGTGGCCCGGCCCACTAGTGCGTGTCAGTCAACTGTGCCTCACCGCCCGGCTCGTTCGTTTCCGCGCCGATGCGACGCACCGCGTCGACCAGCGTGTCGCAGTCCTGGGCGCCGGATATCAGGTACTTTTCGTTGATGATGAAGGCGGGCACGGCAGAGACGCCCGCGCGCTGAAAGCGCGACTCGTCAAGGCGCACGCTGTCGGCCCAGTCGCCGGCCTCCAGCACCTGCCGCGCCGCATCCCTGTCCAGCCCGGCGGCCTGCGCGCAGTCGAGCAGCGTGTCGTGACTGGCGATATTGGCCGCGCGACCGAAGTAGGCGGTGAAAAGAGCCTGTTTCATGGCGGTCTGGCGATCGTGTGTTTTCGCCCACTTTACCAGTCGGTGGGCGTCGAAGGTATTGTGGGTGTGGCGCGTCTCCATGCCGCTGAAGTCGAGACCCAGTCCGGTGGCAATGCCTGCCATCTCGGCCTGGATGCGATCGATCTCCTCGCGGCTGCGCCCGTATTTTTCCACCAGCACGTCGACGATCGGCTGGCTGGGCGCCGCCGGGTCCGGGTTGAGTTCGAAAGCGTGCCACTCGATCTCGAAGCGGAACTCGTCCTCCAGTGCCTGCATGGCCTGCTCGAGACGGGCATAGCCGATGGCGCACCAGGGACAGGCAATATCAGAGACGATGTCGATTCTGACCGGTGTCATTGCTGACTCCTTTGCATACGGCGGCATGGCACATGGTCTGCCTGTCAACCGAAGTGGTAGAACGCGATCTTGTTGCCATCGGGGTCGCGAACGTAGGCGCCATAGAACACGTCCGGAATGCGCTGACCCGGTGCGCCGTCGTCGCTCGCGCCCAGTTCCAGCGCCTTGTGGTAGAGCGCATCGACACTCTCCTTGGAGTCGGCGGTGAGCGCGAGCATATTGCCATTTCCAGGGTGTGGGGCCTCTTCGTTGTAGGGAAGGCAGACCGCTACCATCGGCTCAGCCATGCTCTTGCCGATAAAGGCGATGCGCTCCATATCCGTCAGGACTTTTGCGCCCAGGCTGGCGAGTAAGCCGCTGTAGAATGCCTTGGCCCGGTCCATATCCGAAACGCCCAGGGTAACGTATCCGATCATCTGCTTACTCTCCTGTGATGGGTTGCGCCCGCCCGTCTGCGGGGTGTGTCCGGCGTGCTGGCGGGCGGATTGAGTGTAGCGCAAAACCGCGTCTCGGGTCTTCACACCCGTAGACACTGCGGTGACCGCGCGCGATGATGACCGGCATGATTTCTCTTGAATCCGATGCCATGGGACTCGCGGTCGCGCTGATGGTCGGCCTGCTGCTGGGGGCGGAGCGCGGCTGGACGCATCGCGAGTCCCGCGACGGCGGGCGCGTGGCCGGGTTGCGTACGCTCGGTGTGATCGGCCTGCTCGGTGGCGTCTGTGGTCTGCTGTCAGCGAAGCTGGGCGGCTCAGTCTTCGGTTTCGTCTTTCTGGCGCTCGCCGCGATCCTGCTGCTGGCCCACCTCGTGGAGACCGGTGAGGACCGGGACCGGGGCCTGACCAGCGTCGCGGCGGCATTGCTGGTGTTTGCCCTCGGCGCGCTGTCCACGGTTGGTGAGCCGGGTCTCGCCGCCGCATCGGCGGTCGTGGCGGCCTTGCTATTGAGCTACAAGACGCTGCTGCATGGCTGGCTGGATCGACTCGATGGCGCCGAACTGCGCGCCGTGCTCAAACTGCTGCTGATTTCCGTCGTGGTGCTGCCCCTGCTGCCGGACCGCGGCTACGGACCCTGGCAGGCCCTCAACCCCTATGCCATCTGGTGGATGGTGGTGCTGATTGCGGCGATTTCCTCCGCGGGCTATTTCGCGGTACGTATTGGCGGCGCGCGGCAGGGTACCCTGTTTACCGGCCTGTTCGGCGGGCTCGCTTCATCCACTGCGGTGACGCTGCAGTTCGCGCGGGCCGCGCGGCGGGGGCCGGATGCGGCACCGCTGCTGGCAACCGCGATTCTCCTCGCCTGCGGCACCATGTTTCCCCGCATGCTCCTGGTCGCTGCCATGCTGAACCCGGACCTGCTTAACCCGCTGCTCTTGCCCGCCCTGGCCATGGCGCTGGTGGTCTACCTGCCGGCATTCTGGTTCTGGCGCGAAACGCGGCGCGAAGCTCTTGCGCTGGAGTCGCCCCTGAAGAATCCCTTCGAACTTGGCCCGGCACTGGGTTTCGGCGCGCTGCTCGCGGGCGTGATGCTGCTCGGCGAGGCGCTGCGCCAACGCTTCGGCGACGCGGGTCTGCTCGCGCTGGCGGCCGCCTCGGGTATCACGGACGTGGATGCCATCACGCTGTCTCTCGCGCGCCTGTCCCAGGGTGACGTGACGGTGTCGGTCGCAGTGCTCGGGATCGTGATCGCTGCCGCGGCCAATACCCTGGCCAAGGCGGCAATGGCGACGGTCATTGGCGGCAGGGCGGTGGGGCTTCGCGTCGCCGTCGTGCTGTGCGCCAGCGCTGTCACCGGGCTCCTGGTGGCGGTAACGGGATCCGCTTGAGTCACGGGGTCGCGACCGCGTATCCTTTCGGCTCTCTCATCGGGTAGCCCGCACTATGCTGGAGCAGTTGTTGATCGCAGGCGTTTTCCTGTGCCTGTTCTACGGGCTTGTTTTCACCAGCGTCTCGCCGCCGTGGCTGTTCACGCTGGCGATGAGCGTCTGCTACCTGGCCGGTCTTGTCAGCTCCGAGGAGCTGCTCGACAAGGCCTCCAACACCGGTCTGGTGACCCTGGTGCTGCTGCTGCTGGTATCGGTGGGCCTCGAGAAGCTGAGCTGGCTGGAGCGCCTGTCGGCGGGGCTGGTCAACGCCTGGTACCGCCGCAGCCTGCTCAGGCTGGGCCTCACCACGGCGATCTTCTCAGCCTTCGTCAACAATACCGCCGTGGTGGCGACGCTGGCCAACAGCGTGCGCACCAGCCGTTACCATCTGCCGTCAAAGCTGCTCATGCCCCTGTCCTTCGCCGCGATTCTCGGCGGCACGATGACCCTGATCGGGACCTCCACCAACCTGATCGTCAGCAGCTTTCTCGAAGATGCCTCGGGTACGGGTCTGTCCTTCTTTGCCTTCCTGCCGGTCGGTGGGGCGGCCACCGCCGTGGGCCTGGTCGTGATCATCCTCTTTGCCTGGCTCTTGCCCGATAACCCGACGGAGGAGGTCAACGTCAACGAGTACCTGGTGGAGGCCGAGGTCGGCGAGGACTCGCCGCTGGTGGCGCGCAGCATTGCCGATAACGGGCTGCGTGACCTGGGGGCGCTGTTCCTGGTGGAGATCGTGCGTGACGAGCATCTCATCTCGCCAGTCGCGCCCCAGGAGATTATCGAGGCCGGGGACAAGCTGATTTTCTCGGGGGATATCAGCCAGGTGAGCCTGCTCGAGAAGTTCGCGGGGCTCAAGCTGTTTGCCACCGAGGCGGGCCTGCTGCGGGGCAACCTCACCGAGGTCATCCTGCTTCCCGGCGCAACCGTCGAGGGCAGGACCATCAAGGAGAGCGGCTTCCGTTCACTGTTCGATGCCGCCGTCGTGGGCATGCGCAGGGGCGGCAAGCGGCTTTCCGGCAAGCTCGGGGGCATCACCCTGCAGGCGGGGGACAGCCTGATGCTGGCGGTCGGGGCGGACTTCGCCACCCGGCGCAACGTGGACAAGAATTTTCTGGTGGTGGACCAGAACGGCATCCGCAGGACCAACAGCGGGCTTCAGGACGTGTTGATCAGCGGTGGACTGCTGCTGGTGGTGGCGCTCGGCGCCATGGGCCTCGTGCCGCTGATAAAGGGCGTGGCGCTGCTGCTGGTGGC
>JAWLGG010000230.1:0-5315 GCA_041685155.1 Chromatocurvus sp. | reverse complement strand
CGGGGGGAAGACCAGTCGCAGGGTATTTTCCCGGGCCTCGATCATGAAGTCGGGGAGCTGCTCCAGCTGCTCGACATACTTGAACAGGGCCGCCAGGCGGATGATCGCCAGCATGCGCTGCAGGCGCCGGCGTTCCGGTGTGCCCACCTCGTCGAACAGTTCCCGGCGCACCTTGCCGCGATGTCCCGCCACCAGCAGTGCCATGTTTTCCTGTTCACCCTGGGAAAAACCGGCCATGTCCGAGTTGCGCAGCAGGTAGGCGCCGTGGCGGTGGAAGTGCTTGTGCGAGATTGACATGCCGATCTCGTGGGTGCGCGCCGCTCGGTGCAGCAGTTCACCGTCCGTCTGCGTCAGCTGCCACGCCTTTGCCGTCGCCTCGAACAGCATCTGCGCGCGCCGCGCCACAATGGCGGCGGTGTCCTCATCCACCGCATAGCGCTGCATCATCGCGTTGATCGATCGCTCGCGCACGTCCTCGTGCTGCAGCCGGCCCATGAGGTCGTACAGGACGCCCTCGCGCAGCGCGCCTTTCGACGTGCGCATGCTGTCTATCTCGAGCACGTCGAACACGGCCTCGGCGATGGCGACACCGGCGGCGATGACCGAGCGCCGCGATTCGCCCAGCCCCTCCAGCTCGATGGCCTGGAAATCCGTGAACTGCAGCAGCTGCTTGCGCAGGCGCTGCAGTGACTTGCGCGTGATCCCGCCGTCGCTCCAGCCCTGGGCGTTGACGATGGTCTCGATGGCCTGCAGCGTGCCCGAGGAGCCCACGCATTCGGACCAGTGCCGCGAGCGGAAGCTTTTGCGGATGTGCGAGACCTCGACACAGGCGCGGTCGTAGGCCCCGCCGAAGGACGACTTGGTCAGTTTACCATCGGCGAAGAAGCGGTCGGTGTAGGACACGCAGCCCATCTGCAGGCTTTCCAGGCGCTTGGGTTCGAACTTCTCGCCGATGACGAACTCCGTGCTGCCACCGCCGATATCGATCACCAGCCGCGCCGCGGCATCGTCGGCGAGGGAGTGCGCCACGCCGAGGTAGACCAGGCGCGCCTCCTCGCGGCCGTAGATCACGTCCACCGGACAGCCCAGAATGCGGCTCGCGGGCTCGGTGAAGTCGCGCCGGTTGCGGGCGCGGCGCAGGGCGTTGGTGCCGACCACGCGGATGCGCTCGGTCCCGACACTCTGCAGCACCTGGGAAAAGCGCGACAGGCAGTCGAGGCCGCGCTGGATGGCGTCGTAGGACAGGCGATTGTTCTTCAATCCCGCGCCCAGCTGCACCTTTTCCGCAAGGATCTGTATGGGTCGCATCTCGCCGTGCTCGATGCGCGCGACGATCAGGTGGAAGGAGTTGCTGCCGATATCCAGGGCGGCGAGCTGGCTGCCATCCGGAAGCGGGTTTGCCGATGCAGCCGACGCTGTCACGCTGTGATCTCCCGCGGTACACGGTGGGGCATGCGCGTCACCAGCTCGTAGCCGATGGTGCCGGCGTGGCGGGCGACCTCGCCCACGCGCAGGGATTCCCCCCAGAGTGTGACCGGGTCGCCCACGCGTACCGGTGGCAGGTCGGTCACGTCGACGGTGAGCATGTCCATGGAAACCCGTCCGGCGAGCGGTGCGCGCTGGCCATTGACCAGCACCGGCGTGCCGTTGCAGGCGGTGCGCGGGTATCCGTCGCCGTAGCCGGTAGTCACGGTGGCGATGCGCGACGGGCGCGCGGCGCGCCAGCTGGCCCCGTAGCCGACGGCTTCCCCGACGGCGACATCGCGCACGCCGATTACCCGGGACACCAGCGTCATGACCGGTTTCAGGGCGTCGGCCTGCGGCACGCGCTCTGCAAAGGGGGAGTCGCCGTACAGCATGTAGCCTGGGCGGATCCAGTCGAGGTGGGTCTGTGGCCAGGCGAGAACGGCCGGTGAGTTCGCGGCGCTGCGCGCGCAGCCGGGGCCGGGGCAGGTGGCGAGAAAGGTGGCGAGCTGCTGCCGGGTGTCGTCCTGAGCCAGTTCATCCGCACGCGAAAAATGCGTACACAGCACGATATTCCCCGCGGCGTTCGGCGTGCCCCGAAGCTGCTCGAGAAAGCCCGCCGCCGCTTCCGGGGCGACGCCGAGGCGGTGCATGCCCGTGTCGATCTTGAGCCAGCAGGTCATCGGCGCAGCCAGTCGCGCCTCGCGCAACCAGTGCAGCTGCTCCTCGCAGGTGATCATGGTCCAGGCGTCGATGGCGGCTGCCTCGGGGATTTCCGCAGCGTTGAACACGCCCTCCATCAGCAGGATCGGCCGGCTGATGCCGTGCTCGCGCAGCCGGATGGCTTCCTCCAGTGACGCCACGGCAAAGGCGGACGCCCGATCGGCCAGGGCCGCGGCAACGGTCACCGCGCCATGTCCGTAGCCATCGGCCTTGACTACCGCCATCAGGTGCGAGTCGGGGGCCAGTCTCGTGGCCAGGGCTGCGTTGTGGCGCAGGTTGTCCAGGCTCACCAGTGCGCGTGTCGGCCGGGTCATCAGTAATCGTAGCGGTGGGCTGCGAACAGGTCCTGTGCTGCCAGCCAGACATCGCCGACCTCGCCGTTGCCCACAGGGCTGCCGTCGATCTGAGTGACCGGTGCAATCTCCTTGCTTGAGCTGGTGATCCACACTTCATCGGCCCGGGCCAGTTCCGCGAGGGCCACTGGGCGCTCCTCGACCGGAATGTCACTGTGCCTGCGCAGGATGTCCAGCAGCATGAGCCGGGTAATGCCCGGCAGTTTCTGGTGATCCAGCGGCGGCGTTGACACCACGCCGTCGCGGACGACAAACACGTTGCAGGCGGCGGCCTCGGTGATCTCGCCATCGCTGTTGTAGAGAATGGTTTCCTGGGCGCCGGCTGCATGCCCCTGCTGGTAGTGCATGACGTTGCCGAGCAGCGCGGTTGACTTGATGTGGCAGCGCTTCCAGCGCAGATCCTCGGCGGTACTGACGCTGTAGGGCTTGATCCTGGACCTGTCGGCTACCGGTGCGGGCGGAATGTCGAAGGTGAAGCCGAAGCAGGTGGCCTGCACCGACTCCGGGTAGGCGTGGTGGCGCTTGCTGTCGGTTCCGCGGCTGACGTGCAGGTACACACCGAGATTGCCCGCTCCGTTGCGCCGTACCAGTTCGTCCACGATCCGGCGCCAGTCGTCCTCGCTCTTGTCGGTGCGGATTTCCAGCGCGGCCAGGCCGTCGCGCATGCGCTGCATGTGCGGGCCAAAGCCCACGAGACGGCCGCCATAGGCGGGGATCACCTCGTAGATGCCATCGCCGAACAGGAAGCCGCGGTCCATTGGCGAGATGCGGGCTTCGCTCATCGGCAGGAATTTGCCGTTAAGGTATACGGTTGTCATCGTGTGTGCCTCAGTCCTGGCTGTCATTGCTGACTCGCGATCAGCTGTCGCAGCTGCGCGATGACCGATTCGCCCTCCGCGGCGTCGAGGCCGTCCTCGGTCAGTGTGTTTTCGCGGCTGACGCCGTCAACGCTGCCGCGACTCGACAGATAGGCGAGAATCTCCCGCGGCTTGATGTCCGCGAGCAGGTCGCGTCCGGACCAGAGCCCGAGGTATGCAATGATGCCATAGGCGCCCCAGTTCGACACGTCCGCGACCAGCAATTCGTCGCAGGTGGTGGCGGCGGCGACGATATCGAGCTCGCCAATTACCGTGGCGACGTTGCCCATGCCGATTTCGTTGCCGCCGTCGCCGATGGCGATGGTCGGGCATGCGGCCTGCTCCATGTAGGTATCGAAGATGCCGCAGGCGGCGCTGATATCCTCGCCACGCATGTTGTAGTAGCCGCCGTCTGCAGCGCGACCCGGCCGCTCGATGGAGACAATGGCATCGGGTGTGAACCCGGCGAGACGCCGCGCCGCCTCTTCGCGGGCCGCCGTCTGCGTGCGCGCCGTCAGCGGCAGCAGGCGAAAGTCCCCGGCCAGTTCACGGCACAGGGGTTCGGCGCAGACCAGCCAGCACTGGCCACCCAGTGCCTCGATCACGCGGTACAGGGCGATGGCGCCGACGGGGCCATCGGTCTCGAAGGTGCCGGCGACGGGGAACCCGGTGCCGATCATGACGCGGCGGCTGCGGTAGAGCAGCCGGGCGGCACGCTGAACGTAGCCCGGCGTCAGCGCAGCGCGCACACGTGCCATGCCACGCAGGTTGCGCTCCACCAGCAGGGTCTCGACTGCCTGGTCGAGCGCGTCGCCTGTCATGGTCGGTATTCCTGAAGTTGCCGGTTGGCCTCGAAAACCTGTGCGAGATGCAGCGCATTGTGCGCCTCGTGCTGGCTGATGGCAGCGAAATAGATCGGTGCGCCAGGTGTCTGCTGCGCCAGCTGTGCGCAGTCGAGGGAGAGCGCGGAGCCGATCTTCGGGTAGCCGCCGATGGTCTGGCGGTCGTTGAGCAGGACGATGGGCTGGCCGTCCGCCGGAATCTGGATGGCGCCCTGGCAGATCCCCTCCGAAAGGATGCCATCGATATCACAGCGGATGGTCGGCCCCTCGAGCCGGTAGCCCATGCGATCGGCGCGCTGGCTGACGCTGAAGGTCGACGCGAAGAAGCGCCGCTGCTGCAGGCGTGGAAAGCGGGCTTCCTGGTAGCCGGGTATCACTCGCAGCGTTGCGCCGCGCGGGTAGCGCGGCTGCCAGGCGGGCGGCAGTCGCAGTGGCCTGCGCCCGGCAACGGGGTCACAGGGCAGCACATCATCGGCTTTCAGGCGATCACCATCGAGACCGCCCAGTCCCTCGCGGGTGACCGTGGCACAGCTGCCGAACACCGGTGTCACCTGAAAACCCCCGGCAACGCCGAGGTAGGCCCGGCAACCGGTTTCCGCGTGACCCAGCTGTATCCTGTCGCCCGCGTTGACCCGCAGGACCTGCCAGCGCGGTCGCTCGTTGCCGTTGACGGCCAGCGGTACCGGCGCGCCCGTAACGCAGAACCAGGTGTCAACGCCCACCTCCAGCTCCAGGCCACCCAGGGTGACCTCCACGGTAACGGCGTCGGCGCCGTTCTGCAGCAGGCGGTTGCACAGACTGTGTGCCGTGGGGTCCATGGGGCCGCCATCGGTCAGGCCGAGGCGGTAATAGCCGCGTCTCCCGCGATCCTGCAGCAGGCTGAGTATTCCGGGAGACGCGACGCGCATTCCCGTCACAGTGACCCTCCGGCGTGCAGGCAGTCGTCGCGGCTGATCGGGCAGAAGCGAACTCGGTCGCCCACGGCGACGGGCATGCTCGGGTCCCGGTCCGGGTCGAACATGCGTTGCGGGCAGCTGCCGATCAGGTTCCAGCCGCCGGGGGACACCGCGGGGTAG
>JAWLGG010000229.1:0-5316 GCA_041685155.1 Chromatocurvus sp. | reverse complement strand
GCGGAGAAACCACCGAAGACGGGCGTGTAGATGATCCCGAGTCGCTTGGCGGCCTCGGTGTAATAGATCTGCTCGAGAACATTCGGCAGGTTGAAGGCTACGCGATCCCCCCGCGAGAGTCCCAGGTCGGCCAGTACCCGGGCGCGCAACACCGTTTCCTTCAACAGGCGCCGATAACTGATGTACTCCTCGTGGACCGGCCCCCCCTTGCCGCTGTTGCGGGACGGATCCCAGCGATCGCCCTCGAAGATGATCGCCGTGTGGGCGCCGCGGCCGGCCAGCACGTGCCGGTCGACCTCATTGAAGCAGGCGTTGGTCTCGCCGCCGAGAAACCAGCGATAGTAGGGCGCATCGCTCGCATCCAGCCCTTGAAGCCAGGGACGCCAGTCGTCGGCCGGCGCGCTGCCCTCACCTACCAGGCAGTCCCAGGGGCCCTCAGGCCGACGCGTGACCCATCCGTGGCCATCGAACCAGTGCAGTTCGCTCGCGGCAATGTCGCCGTGATAGCCGCCCGGATCGTCGATCGCACGCTGCCGCTGTGCGGCCTCGTCATTTTCGTTGGACAAACATCCCCACAGGTCGCTGTTGACCGTCACGCGATTCCCCCCTTCATCTGCCGATTGTGCCGCTGTCGTGTTTCCGGGCCTGCCTGCGCCCGCCTGCTGTCCCCTTGCTGCGCAGGACAGCAGCCCCTTGGTGTGACGTTACTTTATCCCGGCCCGGCCGGCTTGATCAGGATCATCATCGGGCGCCTTCGTTTTTTTGGCGGCCCGAAACGAAAGTAGACCGCCCGGCGGCTAATGGCAAGGTCCTCTGTCATGTGATTTTTTGGCCCGGTTTACGGCGCGGGGGCTGATGTGCGACTGCCTACGGCAGCGCAAGCCGGGCGATGAACCACGCCTTGCGGACGTCGCGAAACGCGTCATCGCCTGCGCCATGGCCGTCAAAGTCGGCGAATCGAAACTGCAGCGAGAGGCGATCGTTGAGCCGCCAGTGCACGTTGAGGTCGAACTCGCGGCCATATTCCTGATTGCCCTGCTCCGCGCGAAAGCGGTGCGTCACGACGCGCCAGGACAGCGCCCGCGTGCCACCCTCGAGAGCCAGCGAGGTATCCTCAATGCCGCCGGCAGGGGTTGTGAGAAAGACATCCGCCCAGCCCTGGAACTTGTGCAGTGTCGCCAGCGGCGTTCGAAACCCCGAGCCCTTGTCGCCGCCCAGCACCTCCCGACTGAGTTCAAGACGAACACCACGGTGCTCGTAGGCGGCGCGGGCCAGATAATAACCGGCTGCATAGTCGAGTGTGCTGGCTCCCTGGTCCCACTGCCGCGCATAGGCACCTTCGAGCGTCAGCGGCCCCGCCGACCAGTCGCCCCCGACACCCACCGTGTCGCTACTGTTATCCACCGTGGCGGCGGGCGGGAAGCCCGCGTCTGGGTCAACATCAACACGGTAGGCGAAGGGGCGCAGTGTCAGGCCCGCAGCCGGCTGCCACTCGCCCCGCAGGAACAGGCTGTCACCGTCCCAGTTCGCGGGCTGGGCGCCGTCATCGGGGCCGAAGATCCGGCGCACTGTAGCGACATAGCTGGCATCCATGGACCAGCTGTCAGCCGGCTCCCAGCGCAGCCGCAGGCCGTCGTAAGTCTGTTCGTTCTGCCGCCACGCCACCCCGCCGAGGAAGCGTTCGCTGCCATGAGCAATGCGCTGTCGTCCCGCGCGCAGCGTGATACCCCTCCCGCGCCAGGCCAGTGCCGCGCGGTTCAGGTCTGTGCCTTCGGGATCCGCCACCACCGGGTAGCGGCTCCTGCCGTTGCTCGTGGAATTGTAGCGCTCCGCCCCGAGGGCGCGAACGTCATCCAGCTCCAGCACCCAGGACCAGGTCGCCGCGGGCGTCATGGTAACAGTAAGGCGCGAACGCAACGTCGATGCAAGAGCATTCCGGTCGAAGCCCTCCTGATCGACGGCCTCGGCCCGGTAGCGGAAATCGGCCGCGAGATGCAGTGATCCCGGTCTTTTGCTGTCGCCGGCCTGCAGAAGCCCGGATAGCAGGAAGAGCCCCAGGATCGCGGGCATACGATGATAAAACGGGTGAAAAAAACGATCCGCCGTTATCACGATGGCCTCCTGTTGCAGCCAGAACTATACGGCGCATGGTCTCACCTGTATTGGATATGACCAAATCGGTTTATCAATGGAGTGTCAACTTTTGTTGACACAGAGGTCTGCAGCTACGTAGTCTTTGCCTGTTTTTTGCGGCTCTGCGCCTCAACAGTTCAGAGCGAAACCTCCGTCGCCACCCGGGAAGAACGATGAACCAAAACCGACCCCAATACCTTCGCGCTGTGTTACCCCTCGCCCTCGCCGCCACCCTGCTGCCGTTTTCCGCCAGCGCCCAGGTGCAGACACGACCGCCAGCCGAGAGCGGCACCCGGGCAGGCTCACTGCCCGGCGACATGCGGCTGGAGGAGGTGCTGGTGACTGCACGCAAGGTCGAGGAAAAGAGCCAGAAAGTACCGCTGTCCCTGCGGGTGCTCACCTTCGAGGAAATGCAGAAGCAGGGTTTTGACACACTAAGCGACAGTGGCCTGCTCCTCCCCGGAGTCACCTTTGATGTCGGCGGTTTTGTCCAGGACACCCGGCCCGCCATGCGCGGGATGCAGAACGAACGCGGCCGCCCCAGCGTCGCCATTCTCATCGACTACATCGATGCCTCTACTGAGAACCTGAGCATCGCCGGGGGTTCCAGCGCACTGTACACGCGGTTGCTTGACGTGGAGCGCATGGAAGTAGTCAAGGGCCCACAGACACTGCTCTACGGCCGCAATGCCTTTGGTGGCGCGATCAATGTGGTCACGCGCCGGCCGACCTTTGAGTGGGAGGGGCGTGCCGGCGTCGAAATCGGTAACGATGGCCGACAGACCCTCGATGGCGGCGTTTCCGGACCGATTGTCGATGATGTCCTCGCCTTTCGCGCGTCGCTGGTAAAGCACGATTTCGACGGCTTCTATGACAATCCGAATACCGGCGCTGACGTGGGTACGGAAGACTCTCTCGCCGGCTCGCTGTCGCTGCTGTGGACACCGACGGACCGCCTCAAGGTCTACACGCGCTACCAGCACAGCGACGAGGAATACAGCCAGCCGGCCTCGGCACTGGTCACCTGGAATGACCGCCTCCCCGTGCCCGGTGGCACTTTCGCCGCCGGACCGCCGGGTTCGCCACGCCTGCCCTGCCCGGACGACCTCGGCGCCGCCGCCCCGTCGGTGGTACAGGCCTGTACGCGCGGCGTGGTCACCGGCGAACTGGACGCCGGCGAGAGCAATATCGACTTTTCCCTGGACCCGGCAACCGGGGCGCCCTTTCCCGGCCTGGAGCAGACCCAGCGCTTCGGCACCCTGCAGGTCGACTACGAGACCTGGAACGGAACGCTGACCTATCTCGGAGGGTTCATGAACAACGAGAGCTCGGACCGATCGGACACCGACTACACCGACTATGCGGCGACGGACCCGTTTTCCTTCTCGACTTCGACGATCAACCTGCTCGACTACCAGTTCGAGCACCAGTCACATGAGCTGCGGCACGTTGGAGAGCGCGGCAATGTCAGCTGGATTGGCGGCGCCGCTGTCTACCTGGAGGAATCCACGCTGGAGAATTCCTCGCTGTTCTGGATGCGCAACCCGGACTCCCTGCTTGGTGGCCCACCTTTCAACCTGGCCACGGAGCCCAACCCGGGAGCAAAGCCGACCAACCCGCAGCGACGCGAGACGGAACACTATTCCATATTCTTCTCCCTGGGCTACCAGTTGAATGAGCGCTGGCGCATAACCGGCGAGGGGCGCTACTCGGAGGACACCATCGACTACCGGGTTCCCACCTGGTCGCGCCAGCAGGTCAGCCTGCAGCAGCAGGTGCCACTGGATTTCTGCCCACCCGAAACGGATGACCGCGACGTGCCGCAGTCGCAGAAATACCCGAACGTGGCCTATGACTGTTTTGATGAGGACAGGGTCAGAAGCGAGGTCTTCACGCCGAGAGCGCTGGTGGAATACAGCCCCTCAACTGACGCCCTGTATTACGCCTCGATCACCCGCGGCTTCAAGCCCGGTGGATTCGCCGCCAACGAGGCAGTCATTCTCGAGGGCCAGCGCTATCAGGAAGAGACGGTCACCACCTATGAGGTCGGTGCCAAGACCGAGTGGCTGGACAATCGGCTGCGCGTCAACGGTGCGCTGTACTTCAACGACTACCGGGATCAGCAGATCGGCGTACAGCAACAGCCCCCGGGGAGTGTCACGCCCATCCCCGGGATCACCAATGCGGCCCGTGTCGAGGTCTGGGGGGCAGAGGTGGATGGCAGCTGGCTGGTGACGAACAACCTGCAGCTGTCCGCAGCCTATGCCTGGACCGATGCGGTGTTTGAACGTTTCACCCAGACCAGCGAGGGCTCCACGGCGCTGAACAAGGCCGAGGCCGGCAATATCGATGCGGATTTTTCCGGCAACTACGTGGGCAAGAACCCGAAGCACGCCCTCAACGCGTCGATAGACTGGTTCAGCCCGCTGGGCAATACGGATTTTGAAGTGTTTGCCGGGGCCACCGGCCTGTATCGTTCGAAACGCTACATGGATGAATCCAACCTCAATTACCTGCCCGAATTCACCCGTGTCAATCTGCGCCTGGGGATCGAGAATCCGCGTTATCGCCTGATGGCCTATGTCGACAACCTGTTTGATGACGACGAGATTACCAACGGCCAGCGCGTGGTCGACCTCGGCAACCCGGACGGATTTGCACCGGGGCGGGGCTACCTGCTCCACATGCCGCTGCCGCGAGTATATGGCCTGCGCCTGAGCGCGCAGTTCTGAGGACGATAAGCCGTACGGGGCATTGGCCGCTTGGCCGGACGCAGCAGTCTGCCCCGCCCGGCCACGTCAGATCAGTTGCCTGGCACGCGGAACAGTGAGTAGACAAAGCGGCGGGTGACTGCGGTGGTGCTGTCGAGATCGTTCCAGTGACTGGCGGCATAGGCATCGAGCCGCGCCATGACGCGCTGCAGCAGGTCGTCCGGCAGAACCCAGCTCTCTGCGTCATCGCGTGAGCGGATACCGTCCAGGACCTGGCGTGGACTGAGGGACGTCTGCCACTCCACCGCCGTCTGTTCTGCACCGTCGAACACGGCTTCGGCACCGAGTTCGAGAAGTTGCTGCACAAGCCCGCGGGCGCCGGTGGGAAAATCGATGGAGTCGGCAAGGTCCACCACGGCCTGACGGAATTCGTCGCGCATTGCGCCGGCAAAGGACGCCGGGTCGACCCAGT
>JAWLGG010000007.1:0-21765 GCA_041685155.1 Chromatocurvus sp. | reverse complement strand
AGAGCCGGCTGCCATTTATGTCATGGATCGAGCCTATCTCGATTACGAGCGGCTTTGGGGATTGCACGATGCCGGCGCATTCTTTGTCACCCGCGCCAATAAATCAAGGACTTACAGCACCTCACACTGTTAAGCCCGCGGGCAATTCCGAAACTCTTTCAACATCAGGCAAATGCAGGTAGTAGGGGAGCGGTGTCTCGAGACCCTTGCAGTATTCCAGATCTGGTCGCCTGCGCCTCGGCGTCAGCGAGACCACCACATTCGGTCAGGCAGTGTGCGGTACGGATCGGTCTGGAACGAGCGTTGGAGAACAGGCCCGGCGACCTGGTCGATGATGATCAGTGGTGTAAGAGGCGGGTAGCGGCCAGTGTCGCGCGATCGGGCGGCCAGTGAGCAGTTTTTGATGTGCTCGCCTACTCTGCCCCGCCATGCGATTGCATCCGGGTAAAGAGCAGAGCATTGGAAACAATGCGGTGCTGCACATATCCGGTGCAATAAAACGCGATTAGCATCACACAATGATGCCCGGGCACTTGCAAGCGTTTTCCCACAGACGGATCCTTACTCTGGCTTGGCCATTAAAGGCATGAGAGATACATGAAGATCCGTCGCGATAACCAGTTCCAGACAGCGAAGTCCGACAGACTACCATGAAGCCTTGCGAGTTACAGATAACAGCCATAGGGATATGGGAGTGCGCAGGTGAAAACAGCCCAGGTTATTTCTGCAAATTTCAGTAGGCACCAGGCACAGGTACAGCTTTCTCTTGAGGAACAGCAGGCGTTCCTGGATCTCCAGCATTCCATTCTTGAAATGGTCGCCCAGAATCTCGCGTAGGCGGACATCCTCGCGGAACTTTGCCACATGGCAGAAGCGCTGGTACCCGATTCGATTGCGACGGTGATGCTGATGCAGGATCACAGGAGTCTGGACATTATCTCCGCGCCCACCGTATCGCCCGCTGATCAACTATTGCTCAACGGACTGAAGCCGGGGCCTACCGCAGGCACTTGCGGTAACGCTGTCTATCGCAATGAAGCCGTCTACACATCCAATGTACATGGCGACAGCCGTTGTCTGGATGTCTGCAACGTGTTTGATCAGTTCGAGCTTAACGCTTGCTGGTCAAATCCTGTGCGCGACAGCGAGGGGCAGTCTATCGGCAGCTTTGCCTTATCGTCATTTGAAAACCGCGAGCCCAGTGCTTTTCACAAGGAGCTACTGGCCGTGGCCGCGCATATTATTGGAATTCTCCTGCAGCGCTCCAGAGCCCAGGAACAGCTGGAGCAAATGGCGTACGAAGATTCATTGACCGGACTTAGCAACCGTAGCGCGCTCTTTCGCCAGCTTTCCCTGCTGATAGCCAAAGCGCAAACGCACGATCACGAGTTCGCGGTAGTGTATGTAGATCTGGACCGCTTCAAAATACTCAATGACAATTTTGGCCATAGCGTCGGGGATCAGATACTCAAACTCATCGGAGACCGTATTCGTGAATGTACGAAGGATGCCTATTGCGCAGCTCGGGTCGGTGGTGACGAGTTTGTGATCGTCGCGAAAACAACCAGCGACGGGGAAAGGTTGGGGCGGGCAGTGATGGACGCCTTATCTCTGCCGATCGAGTATCAGGCGTATCGTTTCCCGATTGGGTGCAGTGTCGGCATCTCCTGTTTCCCCAGCGACGGGCGGGACCCTGAGAGCCTGCTCAACAATGCAGATACTGCGATGTACCGCGCAAAGCGCAATGAGCTCCGTGTGTGTTACTACAAGCCCGAATTTACCAGCAAGTCCATCGATGATTTTCGAATCGAGAATATTCTTCGATCGGCGATTGAAAACAATCTGCTATCGCTCAGGTTTCAGGGCAAATTGGATGCAAAGACCCACCGAACTGTAGGCTACGAGACCCTTCTACGCTTGCAATGTAGCGACGGAAGCTTCATCAGCCCAGCGGAGTTTATTCCCGTGGCGGAAAGCACGGGACTGATTGTTCCAATTGGTGAGTGGGTGGTGAAAACCGCGCTGGAAGAAGCGGGAGATCTTCTGCAGCGGGGCGAAGACGCGTTTACCCTCGCCATCAACATTTCCGGCGCCCAGCTTGCCACTCCCGAGCACATTCAAAAGCTCCTGGCGCTTATTGACGCCAGTGCGTTCCCCAATAATGCCGTGTATTTCGAAATTACCGAAACCGTGCTGGTGAAAGAAGCCAGCTATGCCTCGGATTTACTCGAAACAATCCGCGCGGCGGGTGTGCGACTCGCTATTGACGACTTTGGAATTGGTTATTCTTCTCTGGGCTATCTCAAGCGCTTTCGGGTCAGCCAGCTCAAGATGGACAAAGTTCTCATCGACGATATCTGCATGAAAGAAGAGAGCGTCGCTATCGCCAAGGCCGTTATCGCTCTCGGCCATAGTTTGGGACTGGAAGTCGTAGCAGAAGGGGTCGAAAGCGCCGACCAGGCAGTCATGCTGGCGGACATTAACTGCGACACGCTCCAGGGATTCTTCTTCAGTATCCCGAGCCCCATCGAATCGTTCTTGCCCTGAAGCACCGCCAGCGAACGCTGCGGGTCAAAGCCAGGTGGCGCGGACCGGAAACACGGTCAATTCTGGCGCCGTCAGGCCTCTTGTAGGAGCGGGAGCTGGTCGATGCCGGCTTCCATTGGCGAAAGATTCTTGGACCGGCAAGTGACTATCCGCTGATATTTACCGTCTTTAGCCGTTAAAAGACGTAGAGGCGCAGCGGCATCCAGACCCCCATCGTCATCATGATGAGGTTCTCGGTGAGGGAAACGAATCCCAGCGGTACGTTGCTGTCACCACCGACACAGGCGCATTTGAGTTCACGGCGGTCAACGTATACCGCCTTGAACACCGAGACGGCCCCCACCGTGCCAATGAACAGCGCGATGGGGGCCGCCAGCCAGATCAGCGCGCCGGCCAGCATCAGGATACCCGCCAGGGTTTCTGCGTAGGGATAGACGTAACCGTAGCGTATCTGGCGCTGCGCCAGGAGATCGTAGTTCAGGAACATGGTGCTGAAGCTTTCGATATCCTTGAGCTTCTGCAGGCCAAGGAGGCACATGGCGATTGCGATGGCGTATTCCACCAGGCGCGGACCGAACAGCGCTCCCCAAAGTTGCCAGTGTACCGCCAGCCCCATGGCAAATGCTGTCGCAAACAGCGCGATCACCGGGGTGTAGGTAACGCTCTCCTCGTCGGGAACGTCCTTTCCCAGGTATTCCCGCAAGTCTTCATAGCCGCCAATACGCTTATCGCCGACGAAAACCTGCGGCGTGGTGTCCACCTCGTGCTTGGCCTTGAACGCGTTAATTGCCTCACGGGAGGTGAGGGTATGGTCATCAACCGAGTACCCCTCTCTCTTGAGCAGATCGAGGGTCTTGAGTCCGAAAGGGCAGACGTGTTCACTGGTCTGCATGCGATACAGGCGAGCTTCCTGCGTGGCGGATGAATCGTTCATGCTGGCCTCCGCTGGATTTTTGAATGTACCTCTACCCTATCATGTTGGCGGTCCATCGTCCGCGCGGCACTCCTCGATCAGGGTGTACTGCATCAGCTCATCCCCATCATACCAGAGCCAGGTGCGCCCGCGCTGGCGTCCATCGGCAGACACCTGGATCATTTCGTGGCAGAGCAGGTGCGGTGCATCGTTGAAACCGAATGTCAGGTAGATGGTGTCGTCGCTGATCTCCCAGAGACGTCCATGGATGCGGCCGCTATCCCAGGTCAATTGCCGGTCACTGTAGGCTGCCTCAAAAAGCAGTGACTGCTTGCGGCCATCGGGCCAGGTGTAGTGGCTGTCCTGGCGATAGGCGCGGGCATTATCTCTTGAGAGAGACACATCAATGACAAAGTCGTAGCGGTCGACGAGCTCGCCGTTTGGCCGGACAAACCTGTAGGTCCCCTCCCAGCGCCCCTCGTTGAGGGCAATCAGCGGCAGGCCCGAATAGACAGTATCGGAGGCGGAACCCACGCTATGCGCGGCGACACCGCCCAATCCAAGCGCGGCGCCGATTCGCAGCGCGTCACGGCGGGAGATAACGGGATTCTGCATGGTTTTTGTCTCACAGCTCACTGTAAAAAGAGTTGAAGAGTACTCTCGTCGGGCAGGTGCGGGCTAGTAGGCCACATAAGGCATACCGAGGCAGGCCCTGCCCTGCAGACCCTTGCTTGATATTCTGTGCCTCGACAGCTTTCAAACTCAAGGGAAGGTTATCGACTCACCACGGGCAGCACCAGTCGACTCGGATATTCGTCTGAGTGATGCAGGCGCACTGTCGCAGTCTGGGCATCGGCGCGCGTCTGCGCATGCACTGGGCCTGCGGCGTTGTAATGGCGCTGATTCTGCAGGCCGTTCGAGGGGCGCATGAACAGCCGCAGGCGACTGCCCTTTGCCACCTGGCGTGAAAACCAGTAGAAACGCTCGAACACCAGCTTCTCGACAATGCCCGGCTGCATCATCCGCTCGCTGCGCAGACCGTCGCGATGGCGCGAGCGCAGGGTCTCGCCGCTAAGCGCAATACTGGTACCGTCAGCGCGAATCTCATATAACGTTGCATTGATATCGGTGTCAGGCACGTCCATCTCCACCCAGGCTTCCAGACGCAGATAACCACTGATTTCCGTGTCCTCCTCGAATGGCGCACTGTGAAAGATCAGGCCGTCGCCGTCGGTGTGCACCGCCTCGGTCTGATCCACGATGTAATCGTCAGCGGTGCCTCGAGCTGCCTTGCTCGTGTCCAACGGGTCATAGACATACTTTGAAAATGGCGCCTGCCCACCCGGTTCCGCCGCCAGCATGCCGGAGCGATACATCGAATGCCGCGGGCGGTCCGCGCCGAGGTAAAGCACCCTTTCTTCGTCGCTGACCGCGTCCAGCGACGGCGCCGACTTCCAGGCATTGGCACCGGCGACGAAGTAGGTCACCCGGTCGCGGATGAAATCCGGTCGCTCGCCGTCCCCGAGCGTCCAGCGATACCAGTCGCGATCCAGGGCAAAGGCGTCGAACAGCATGTTTTCCCCGAACTCGTAGCCACCAAAAGACTGCCGCGGTTTACGGGTACCCGAGTGATCCCAGGGTCCGAGTATCAGGAAGTGCTGTTCCTTCGCTGCGTCATTGCCGTGGCGCATGTGCTCCCGGTAATACTGCATCGCGCCGGGCTGGTCGCCGTCGTAGTACCCGGTAATGGTCAGGATGGGCAGATCGAGGCGTTCCAGTTCCTCTGCGGACGGCACCCGCGCCGCCCAGTAGTCATCAATCAGCGGGCGCGACACCCAACGGTCAAAGAGCGGGCTGGGATTACCCACAATCTCATCCAGCTCCTCGAACGCCCTGCCCGACTCGTGGTATTCGAGAAACTTCCCGTTCCAGAAGTCGCCGTCGCCGAACAGGCGCCCCTGGGGTGTCACACCGCTGGTCAGCGTCAGCCAGCGGATGATGTAGGGAGACTGCACGTTGTGGTTCATGGGGAAGTCGATGCCGTGGTAGGGCGAGGCGATCGGCACGATGGTATCGAGGTGTTCCGGGAAGTAGCGCGCCGTGGCCCACTGGTTGTAGCCCCCGTAGGAGCCGCCGCGCATCCCGACCCTGCCATTGGACCAGGGCTGATCGGCGATCCACTCCACGACGTCGCGCCCATCGCGACCATCCTCGAGATCGAGCGGGCTGAAATCGCCACCGCTGTTACCGCGCCCCCGGGTATCGACAATCAGGAAGGCAAACCCGTGGCGTGCGAAGTACAGCGCATCCGGGTGATAGCGATCACTGATATACGGTGTGATGGTGACAATCGTGGTGAGGCCGGGCTCGCCCTCCCGCCAGTCCTTGGGACGGTACAGCGTGCCATGCAATTGTGTGCCATCGGCAACGGGGACTTTCACACCCCAGGCGAGATCGACATCAATGGCCTGCCTGCCGATATCCTGCTCAGCCCGACTCTCAGCGCCAGCCGCGAGGACAGCGGGCCATAGACCCAGAGCAAACACGAATACGGTGGACAACACCCCTGAACGCAGCTTCATGGCAACCTCTCCAGTCGATCTTCATGGCATCTTAGCAGGCGCGCGATAGCAGGCGCGCGGTAGCAGGCGCGCGGTAGCGGACCTTCTGTCAACGCGATGAGACCGGTTCACGCCCCTACGACGGGCGGGCCCGCGCACGGCTGGTTTGCTATCCTGAGCCAGACCAGACACGGAGCAGACAATGGCAGAGTCCGAAATGCCAGGTATAACATTCAGGGAACATCTGGACGCTCTCGACCAGCAGGGCTTTACCGTGCTGCCCGGCTTCTTGTCGGCGGCACAGCTCGCGCGCGTGAACGCACTCTATGATTGCTGGCTCGGGACCCACTGCGGCCGCAACGATTTCGAGGGCCACGCCACCGAACGCCTCTACACGCTGGTCGCCCGGGATCCTGTGTTCCAGGACATCGTGGAGGATCCGCGCATTCTCGCACTGTGCGATGCATTGCTTCTGCCGAACTACCTGCTCACTGCCAGCCAGGCCATCGTTATCGGACCGGGCGAAACGCCACAACCCTGGCACACTGACGACTCCTTCTACAGCATCCCGCGGCCGAGGCCCATGGTCAGCCTGTCGACGATCGTGGCGGTCGAGGACTTTACACGCGAGAACGGCGGCACCGAGGTCATCCCCGGCAGCCATCGCTGGCCTGATGAGGCTATTGCAGGTACCTATGGCAAGGGCGAGCGCGTGGCGGACGCTGAGTTCGCCGCCCTGGATCATCAGGCCACGCCCGTCGAGATGCCCGCGGGCAGTTGCCTCGTGTTTGCCGGCACCCTGCTCCACCGCGGCGGCGCCAACCGGGGCAGCGGCACGCGGCGTGCGTTCTCCAACCAGTACTGCCAGCCCTGGGCGCGACAGCAGGAAAACTTCTTCCTCGGCATACCCCGAGAGCTGGTCGCGGAGATGCCAGAGCGTGTGCAGGCGCTACTGGGCTATTCCATTCACCCGCCGTTCATGGGACAGGTCACTGCCTATCATCCGCGCAGGGCGCTGCAGGCCGGCTTTGTGCCGCCTGTTTGCCGAAAGCAGGGCCACAGGGACTGAGACAGCGGAACTGCGTCGAACCGGGCGTGCATTTATGCTTCACCTCAACCGGCCTGTTCGGGCACAATTCGTCGCCACGAAACCGCGATGCAAGGACAATCCGCATGGGGCGCGCCTACCAGAACCGCAAGGACTCCATAGCCAGGACATCAGACGCCAAGGCCCGCGTCTACAGCAAGTATGCCCGGGAAATTTACGTTACCGGCAAGGCCGGCGGTACCGACCCCGACGGCAACCTCGCCCTGCGCAGCCTCCTGGAGCGCGCCAAACGCGATCAGGTACCGGCCCATGTCATCGAGAAGGCTATCGACAAGGCGAAGGGCGGCGGCGGCGAGGACTTTGCGCTGGCACGCTACGAGGGCTTCGGCCCGGGTGGCAGCATGGTCATCGTCGAGTGCCTCACCGACAACAACAACCGCACCTTCGGCGATGTCCGGCTCTGCTTCACCAAGACGAAGTGCAAGCTGGGCACACCGGGCAGCGTCAGCCACCTGTTCGACCACAGCGCGATTCTTGTCTTTGCAGGGGATGACGAGGACGCGATTCTTGAAATTCTCATGAACGCCGATGTGGATGTCACCGACATTGAGTGCGAGGTGGGAATGATCAGCGCCTTCGTGCCACAGTCGGACCATTTCAAGGCGCGCCAGGCACTGCTGGATGCCTTCGGCGACATGGACTTCGAGGTCGACGAGGTTCAGTTCGTGCCCCAGGCCTCAGTGGAGCTTGCAAGCGACGACGACGTGCAGACCATGGAGAAACTGCTGGAGATGCTCAACTACCTCGACGACGTGCAGAACGTGTATCACAACGCCAACTGGTGACCGTCGGCCAACGCCAGATCAAAGGCGTAGAGGAGTGTCCGCTGGCTGGCCGAGAAGTTGTCGTCCGATATGAGCCACAGGCGAATGCCCCCGCCGTCGCGGCGCTGAACGGCAATACCCTCGAAGTTGTCGGTGCCGTGTCGCGGCTTGAGCCGCAGTATGCGGCGCACCGCGGTGTCCTCGCTCCCCGACCTTGCAGGCACGTTGAACGCAACCACCTCAATGGTGTTGCCGACCCCGGGGGCATAGCTTCGCAGCACCGCGTAGAAGGTATCGTCGATACGGTCGAGCCCCGTCAGCACCGGCGCGCCCCGTCTCCCGATACGGCCGACAACGCGGGCCGCTCCGGACGCCTCCACCCGCGCCAGCGGCAGGCCGCCATCGACTGTCTCGATAGCGATAAAAAGTTCACCACTCGCAGAGAGGGAGAGCCCCTCGGCGCCGCCGTTAGGCTGCATGGCCGTTTGCATACCCGCAATACGGTCACCCAGCCTGGCAACTTCCACGCCGCGGGCCGCCGCGCCACAGCCCGCCAGATCGAACCCCAAAACGCGGTGCTCGCGCTCGAAACTCACCAGCGCAATACCGTCGCGCAGATCAAGGCCCTCCGCGTCACGCAGCCGTACTCCGGCGATCACATCACCGTCTGCATCGCGCATCGGTGCGGCAAGCGCACCTGACGGCCTGCCATCGACAAGTTCGATCCAGACAAAAGCCCCCTGGTCGGAAACTGCCAGCAGGTTACCGTCGGCATCTACCGAGAGACCAGACAGCCCGCCAAAGGCGGGGGCGCGGCTGGAGAGATGCCAGCCGCCCGCGAAGGCGGCGCCCGGCAGATCCTCTGCGGCTTTGACGCGGGTCAGCAGAATGTCAGCGGAATCGAGTTCGAGTCGGGCTGGGGCTTCGCGCCTCACGCCCTCCGGGCACGAGGCTGCTCTTACCGTGGCGACGGTGGCATCAAAGGACCAGGCGGCGCCGGTCAACAGGGGCGGAGCCGTATCCGGCGCGTTGCAGCCGGCGTATATGGCCGCCAGTCCCACGGCCATAAATACCCGTGTCCCGCGCCGCCACGCTGTTCGGAGTCTGACGCGCATGTTTACATCCCGTATCACGCTATATATTGAAGACCGCATTACCCCATGGAAAGCGCTGTGACCGGGCATGCCTCTGGCGCAGCATACCGCGATCGACGACACTATAGGCCCACACCGTGACAAGGAGATTTCACCATGGCCATTTCTCTCTACGACGTCAGCGTCGCATCATTCCAGCAGGTCCTTGGCGCTGTCGAGGGCTTCATGCAGAAAGGCGAGGAACACTGCCGGGAACAGGGCATTGACCTCGCAGAGCTGGTCGATTCCCGACTGCACCCGGACATGCTGCCATTACGGTTCCAGATCATGTCGGTTGTGCACCATTCGCGGGGCGCCATCGAGGGCGTCAAGGCGGGCGAGTTTTCGCCACCAGCAGGACCGGACTATGACTACGCAGGGCTCCAGAAGCTGGTTGCTGATGCCCGCACTGGACTGGACTCACTCGACCGCGAGGAAGTGGATGCACTGGAAGGCGGCGACGTCATCTTCCAGATCGGTGACTTCAAGCTGGAATTCCTGGCCGAGGACTTCCTTCTGACGTTCTCGCTTCCGAATCTGCATTTTCACGCCACAACCGCCTACGACATTCTGCGCACCCGCGGCGTGCCCCTGGGCAAGCGGGATTACATGGGACGGATGCGCATGAAGCCTTGATCGGCTTCGCCGCGTTCCCGCATTGTCACGGCCACCATCTGCGCATCATCGGTCTGACGGTGAGCCCATGCAGGATGATCGAAAGCACGATCACGACCAGTGTGAAGTGGATTAATTCAACGGCCAGGTCTTCCGGCAGACCAGAGACGATTGCGAACATGAGGTAGTAGATGGAGCCGATACCGCGCACGCCGAACCAGCCTATGAGGAGTTGCAGGCGAAGCGGCGCGCGGGAGCCGATGAGGCCAAGGAACACACTCGCGGGACGCACCACGGTAAAAAGAAACAGGGCCAGCGCAATGGCCCTCACACTCCAGGAATCAACAAACAGCATCCCTCCCAGGAGGAGAACAAGCACCAGTTCCGTAAGCCTCTCCAAAGGTTCCTTGAACAACAGCGACCCTTCGGCAACCTGCGTGCCCAGGGACGGTGTCGAGTCCTCATCGGGCAACGTCGCCGCATTTTCATGAACTGCTGCCTGGGCACCTCCGCGCGTACCTGCCAGCCTGAGCTCTGACTGGCGCAGGGATATCGCCGCGACAAAAACGCCGAGAAACCCCCAGGAATCGAGTAACAGGCACACGCCGTAAACCACGCCAATCAGACCCAGGCCGAGAAAATCATCCAGCAGTGGGCCTTCACTATCGATAAATCGCCGTGCATGGACCACCTGAGCCAGCAGACGCCCCAAGACGAGCCCCACAACCAGGGCCGACGCTGTCGACCAGAGCAGGTCCTTGAGGAGCCACATCGTCAGCAGGTCATGACTGGCCGGGGCGCTCAGCAGTGCCAGGCCCAGCATCACGAATGGAAAGGCGCTGCCGTCATTCATGCCCGCTTCGCTGGTCAGTGTGAACCGCAGCGGGTCCTCGTCACCCTTGTGGCGAACCTGTACGTCGGTTGCCAGCACGGGATCGGTGGGCGCGAGGATAGCCCCGAGAAGAATGGCCGCGCCGAGCGGTAGCGCCAGCAGGTAGTACCCGAACGCAGCGGTCAGCGCCACACTGAGGGTCATGGAAACAAAGGCGAGCCGCACCGGCACGCGCCACTCGCGCCAGCTGAAGGGCACGGGCATTTTCATGCCGGCTATGAACAGCGAGACGAGAACCGCAAGTTCAGCGAGCACCTCAAGCAGGTGGGATTGCTTGAGCGGATTGAAATGGAAAGCGCCGATAACAGAGGGGCCCAGAACCACGCCAACGACGAGGTAAACCAGGGTCGGGGTCAGTCCGTAGCGCCGGATGAAGGGGGATCGAAGGCCCATCAGGATAAGCAGGGTGCCAATCAGTAAAAACCATGCGGCAGGATTCAAGGGAACTCTCCAGGGACGGGGTGCGAACGTCTGCGTCCCGCTTTCGGTCAGGATGGCATCCGCTTATACCACGCCGTGACAACTTCTTCCGTGCGCCTTCACCACGCTCTTTCAGACCCGGCAGTCGATCCAGTCGAGCGCCATGTGAACAAGCAGGCCCAGTCCGACCAGGTGCAGGATCCACGCGACAGATGGCGGCCCACCGCTACGGGCCTTGCGACTCATGATGGGAGGCAGGACAGCCAGCGCGACGTAGAACGCGATCGCGGTAACCGTGTGCAGTGGATGAAAGCCGATGGAACACCGGTCAGGATCGTAGATCGGATCCGCCAGCAAGTGGTCTGCGTCGACGACCATGGTGGCGATCATGATCAAGGTCGCGCTGCGCCAGCGCTGGCCGTAGCAGGCGATGGCCACGAACAGGGGCAGCATGAAGTGCAGGACGATATGGATCATGCGGACGTGCCATGCCTCCTGCTATTTACCGTATCCGCGACCGCCACTCACGACTCATGACTCCAGCTTATCGTCGGTGCCGTCGATCCCAGCAAGCCCCGACCGTCGGGCGTGAGCAACCAGATCAGGGCAGCGCAGTTCAGCAGGACAGTCAGCCAGAAGACTGCCCGAAAGGGCTGCTTCCTCGTCTTGTGTCTCAACTGACCTTGCGCAATCAGCGCGCCTGGCCAACCTCCGGCCAGCGCAAAGACATGTAATGTGGTTTCGCTGGTACGCCAGTTGCCATTCCTTGCCGCGGCCTTGTCCAGCGCATAGGCCACATATGTCAGGATACTGGCTCCAAGATACAGCAAGGGCAGGATAGCGGGTACGTAGGACAAACTGGCCGCTATCGCAAGGAGAGCCAGGAAAGCGATGGCGACCACCTGGCTCGAACCACCAGCGCGTCGTGCCGGCCTCCTCTGGCTCGGCAGGCCGGCGATGACTGCTTTCCCGGCGCAGGTGCGTCCGCGTGCATCTTTCGACAATGAGTAAGTCACGCTGTCGCCAACTGCAGGGCGCCGCGCTCGATTGGCAACCTCGTTAATGTGGATGAAAACCCTTTCGTCACTCATCGGTGTGACGATGAACCCGTACCCCTTCTCGTCGTTCCAGGAGACGATTTTTCCTTTCTTTCTCACTATCCCGTAACGCCCTGACGTTTAGTTGAAAGGAGCTGTGTCGCCGCCCGCGGCCTCATTTTCATTGATTTCAACAAGTTACTCTGAGGCGAGCATCGAATACACCGCGTGATCCACATAGCAGTCATTGAGGAGCTCACGCTGCCGTAGCACTCCCTCAAACACAAAACCCAGCCGCTCCGGGATAGCCCGGCTCTTCACGTTGCCGACCGCACATGCGATCTGAATAAGATTGAGTTCCAGCACCTTGAAGCCGATGCCCACGACAGAGCGCACCGCCTGCGTCATGATGCCCCGGCCGGAAGCCTCTTCGCTGAGCCAGTATCCAATATCGCCCGCCCTGTTCCGACGATCAAGTGGATGAAAGCCACAAATACCACAGAGTTCCCCGCTATCGACGATTGCAAACTGGGGCCCACGGCCCGCCGCTTTCTGATCCAACGTGGATTGTATAAAGACCGCGCTGTCTTCGCATGACGTATTCAGGTCAACCCATGGCAGCCACTGCCGCAGATAGGATCGATTTCTATCCACCAGCGCGAACAGTTCGCCGGCGTCATCGAGGCGCAACGATCGAAGTTCTATGTCCTTGCCAGGGGTCAATCCTGCTCCTTACCGGGCAGCTTCGAGGAGGGCGGCACCAGGTACCAACTGGCCAGAACCAGAGTGCCAAAGCAGGTATAGAGTGCGATGAAGACCCATTCAGGCGCATTGTAATATAGCAGGAAATCAAGCCAGTGCTGAACAAACGAGCCGGAGTACACCCGCGCGCCGGCCGCTTTGCGCAACGCCATTTCCCAGGTGGTCAAGGGACAGGTGACGCCGAGCCAGGACTGCACGACGACGATGCCGATGGCAATCAGGTGCAGCGTTCGAAAGGCACGGTTTCTGATCCAGGACCACGCCAGGAAGTAGCCGACAAAGACCAGAGCAAGCCCCACGACCACAAAACCGACAAATAGCGCATGAATAACCAGCAGGGAATCCGCCAGAAAAAGCAACAGTTCCTCCCGGGGCACGGTGCTCACCGCGCGCTCGATGAAACACTGAGGGCTGTCACCGTCAGCAGTATTATCGCCATCCCGAGAAGCTGCGGAGCAAGCAGGCTCTCCTTCAGAAACAGCACGCTGAAAAGCGACGCGGTAACCGGTTCCACCATGGCCACGATCGACGCGACGGCCGGCGCGGTATTCCTGAGACCGACAATGTAAAAAGCAAAGGACACGCCTGCGCCGAGCACCCCCAGCAGAATGAACAGGGCCCAGCTCTCGGAGCGCAGTGCAGCGAGCGCCTGTTCAGCGTCACCCAGCCATCCGAGTACAAGGACGGGGACCGCGAACGCTATCGCGAGTATCGCCTGGGGGCTGCCGTGGAAGGCGGCATACTTGAAGCCGAAAATGAAAATTGCGTAGGACAGGCCGGAGAGCAGACCGGCGCCGATGCCCGTCGGCGTGACCGCCGCGGCCCCTATATCGTAACTGCGTGTCAGCAGCACGATGCCAAGCATGACTGACCCGACCGAAACCCACTTCAGCGGCGTGGGCTCTTCCAGCCTGAGAGCGAATGAGATGAGAAAGACGAAGACCGGTGCACAATACATCAAGGTCGCCGCGACCGAGACACTGGTCTTCTCGATGCCTACCAGATAGAACGCAAAGTTGCCCGCCACGCCGAGTCCCGCAAGGGCAGACCAGAGCCATAATCGCCGACTCGCCATGCCACTACCGCCGGGGCGAACTGCGAGCCACGCAAGCACAAACAGGAGACCCACCGCACCGCGATAGAACGACACCATGATCGGGTCCCAACCCTCTTCCATGAGTATGCCGCCGATGCCGCCGGTCAGGCCCCAGCAGACGGCCGACAGGGCAACAAGGACGACACTGATGCTCGCCGGCCTGGCTGAAATCCGGTGTCCGGGACGGGTTGGCAGGTTGTGTAGCATTCCGCAGACCTCCAACCGGCAATTCACGCCCGTGGCTTGAATCACCGGTACTGTCGGTGATCAGGTCTCAGGAGATACTAACAGCTCAGTCGCGTCCGCACAGCGACTCCCGGAGGGCCGCAGCACAAGCACCGTGAGCCGCGTTGCACTCGCTTGAATTGGCGACGGCCAGTCCTGCACTCGCGCGCCTCGCTCACAGCGCTTGTGCTGTGGCTGAGCATTACCGAACTTACCGCGTGGCCCACTAGCTAGGGGTTGCGCTAACCGTGTCAGCATACATTTACTCAATAACCGGGTATCGATGAGACACAATAACCTAGTTTTAGATTGACATAAAAACCTAGTAATAATAAAACACAATAACCTGATCACCGCAAATCGAGCAGAAGGCACAGGATGGCTACCCCTGCGGAAAAGCTGGCGCAATCCCTGCGCATCCTCAAAGAACTCCAGGGGCGCGGTAGGAGCGCGATACGGTCAGACAACATGACGCGGACCCACCGGGAGCGGTTGCAACAAAATGGCTTTATCAGGGAAGTCATGAAAGGCTGGTACGTGCCGACGCGCCCGGATGCAGCTCCAGGTGATAGCACGGCCTGGTACGCCTCTTACTGGGGTTTTTGCGCAGACTATCTGAATGATCGATTTGGAGATGACTGGTGCATGTCTGCCGAGCAATCCCTCGCCATTAAAACGGGAAACTGGAATATCCCCGAACAACTGGTCATACGCTCATCAAAAGGCGGGAATAAGCCAACCGGTCTGCTTTTCGATACGTCAATCCTGGATCTGCGTTTAGAGCCCCCGAAGACGGCAGATGTGGAGGCGATCGACGGGCTGAGGATCATGCGCCTTCCAGCCGCCTTGCTCGCCGTACCAAAGCCTCACTATGCCGCAAGACCACTTGATATGCGGGCAGCACTCGCCATGCTCATGGATCTCACAGATCTGTTACGCCGCCTGCTTGATGGGGGTCATAGTGTTATTGCCGGTCGGCTGGCTGGCGCCTACAGAAACATAGGGCGCGATGACATCGCACGAAACATCGTGGATACAATGAAAGCTGCCGGTTATAGCGTAAGCGAAACCGATCCTTTCATGGATACGACGCCATCATCCTTCGCGCCCCGTGCAATCTCACCCTACGTCAATCGCATAAAGGTGATGTGGGAATCCATGCGACCTCGGGTCATAGAAAATTTCCCGAAGGCCCCCGGTGCTATAGAGGACCACCAGGCATACCTGGCCGAGATCGAGGAAAACTACGTTTCAGATGCCTATCACTCGCTATCCATTGAAGGATATCGTGTTAGTGAAGAGCTGATCAGGCAGGTCGCTTCCGGGCACTGGAAGCCGGACTCAGATGAAGAAGACAGAAAACACGCGGATGCACTCGCAGCGCGCGGGTATTGGCAAGCCTTTCAGGCAGTAAAGAAGAGCGTTGAGAAAATCCTCCAAGGCGAAAATCCTGGAAAGGTTATCGCAAGCGATCATGCAACATGGTACCGCGAACTTTTCGGTCCTTCGGTAGGTGCTGGCATCCTGACCGCAGGTGATCTCGCAGGGTACAGAAACAGGCCTGTGTTCATCAAAAACTCCATGCATACACCGCCGAGGCATGAGGCTGTCATTGATCTTCTGCCCGCGTTCTTTGAACTGCTGGAGAATGAAGACGAACCAGCCGCCCGGATCGTTCTTGGGCACTGTGTGTTTGTCTATATCCATCCGTATGTTGATGGCAATGGCCGAATGGGCAGGTTCCTGATGAATCTGATGATGGCTTCGGGCGGATATCCGTGGACTGTTATTACCGTCGAAACCCGATCCGATTATATGAGCGCGCTGGAAGCCGCCAGTGTCAAGAAAGACATTGTGCCTTTTACACAGTTTTTAGCGGGCCTGCTTCAACGGTCGCCGGTTGCGGGCCGAAGGAGTGCGTCATGAGAGCCATGATGTCTAGATGCGATCCGGATACCGCTCCAGCAGAACGCGCTTGTGAAAATCCGGGATGTCATCGACGCTGTGAACCTTCTTGCCGACAGCCAGGTCGATCAGCAAGTCTGAATCCGCCTCCGTGTAGCCGGCCCAGGGCTTTTCGAAAGCCTTGTTGGCGCCCGCAAAGCTGTAGTTCATGTCGATCAGCGTCCGCTCCGGGTCCATTACATCCTTGTAGTTGGAGCGCCAGATATTCTCGGTAAAGCGCGGCTGGTGTTTGCCCGGCTTGCTGTAGGCACCGCCGAGGAACAATACCAGTTCATCACCCCACTTCTTGAACAGGCTGAGTTTCGGCCGGTCCGGGTCGTCGTCGGCGAACTCCGGCTCCTCCACGAAGCGGCCACCCCCCTTGGAAAATATCAGGAAGTTCTCGGCAAAGATGTTGTCCTCTATCTTCATCATCTTGCCGTTGTAGGGGTTCTCCAGGCGCTCCGCCGGCTCCATCGTCTCCGGATCCAGGTACCGCGATGTGTACATGGATCGCGACACTACCGTGCCGTCCGGCAGATCCGGAAACTCCTCGGGGTCCGGCTCCTGCAGCTGCCAGGTGAACATGCCGGCGACCCCGAACAGCAGGCCGCCCGGCTGGTCTTCCCGCGCCAGGTGCATGCGCACGATCATGGGGATATAGGTTCGGCTGCCGACCAGGTTATTGGTCATCTTCAGCTTTGCGAGGGTATTGTCGATGGGATCATCCAGGTCGAAATGGCCGAGCTTTGGTGCGACCCAGGGCGTGCCGTCCATTTCCCCCGCCTTGAACTCGCGCATGCGATCGTAGGCATTGAAGGTTGCCTCCTCCTCATCCTGCGCATGGGCTTTTTTACCGGCGCCGAGCGCCGACATGGCCGCGCCGGCGCTGAGAGCGGCGACGAACATCCGGCGAACAGGATCCACGCCGTCGCTGTCATGGGTCTGGTCTTCGGGTATTGGTGTTTTCATGAACGATGCTCCATCGTGGAAATCGGTAACAGGCTTCTGCGCCCATCAGCAGTAGCGCCGCTGGCGCAGACATGCCGGCGTCCTCATCGGGCCCCGGCGGCTTTATACGAGCTTGACGCGTGGCCCGCTAGAAACGCTTGCTCACCGTCGCGCCAAAGGTCCGGCCATTGCCTGCCGTCAGTCGCGTGCTGGCCAGCGCGCCGCAGGTAGCACAGACCAGCCCGTCCGAGGGATCGGTAAACACCGTACCGCGGGCGAGCAGCGCCTCGTCGAAGGCGTTGTCCATCCAGAAGGCGATTTCCAGGCTGTCGTTTTTCAGCCCGGCGCGCAGGTTGACGAGGTCAATGGCGGCAATGCGCGAGGTGTTCTGGCTGGTTGAATACTTGTCACCTTCGTGACTGTAGTCCGCCCGGGCGTAGGCATCCATACCCCAGAGTGCGGTGGGCCAGACGTAGGTGCCGCTGGCGAAAAAGGTGAATTCCGGTGTCCGCGCCAGGCGATTGTCACTCACGGTCGCGCTGCACCGCTGCACCGTCGGCTGCGTCGGATTCGGCGGGCAGAAATTCTCCACCGCCTGGTCGGTAAATTCATCGCCGTAGGTCGGATCAAGCCAGGTCGTCGCCACACGCAGCTGGAACTGGTCGGTCACGTTGAATGTCGCATCAAGCTCGATACCCCGGGAGCTGGGGTCGCCTATCCCGTTCACAACAGAGGGGCCGATGCCGATATCACCCGGTGCCGTGGATTGCAGGTCCTGCCAGTCGATGTAGAACAGGGCCCCGACCACCGTCAGCCGGCCATCGAGCAGGCGGCTCTTGACGCCGAGTTCGTAGCTCAGATTGGTCTCCTCGTCATAGGTGGCGAACTCGGTACCCTGCTGCGCTGCATTGATGCCGCCGGTCTTGACGCCGCGGGCGACAGACCCGTAGAACATCGTGTTTTCATCGTACAGGTAGTCTGCCGAAATCCGGCCACTCCAGTAATCGAACTCCGCGTCAATGGCGCTCAAGGGACGGCTCAACACCGGAAAGAAGAAGATGTCCGCCTCGTCGGTCAGCGCCTGGTCCTCCCAGGTGTAGCGGAATTCCGCGCCGATGTTCCACTTCGGTGTAACGGGAGCGCTCACCGCAGCGAACACGGCATCGATCTCCTGCACGATGCGTTCTTCGACCCGGGTAATCGTCTCGAGCGTGGTGATATCGCTGATCAGCGGCGTCGTGGTACTCAGGACACCGCCGGTGGAGGCATCGAAGCGGACAACGCCGACCTGCCAGTCAAAGCCCGATTCGTTGTTGGACGCCAGCCTCAGCTCGTAGCTGTCCTGTTCCGCGGCATCCCCCGTCTGGTTGGTGAAGAAATAGTTGGACAGGTCGGGCGTCAGGGGGAAGAAGGGCCGTGTGTAGTTGGCGGGATCGCCGAAGTTGTCGAAAAAGGAATCGTACTCCGACTCGGAGGTCGAGACCGTGGCGCTGATCGTGGCGAAAGGAAGGTCGTATTCGACAATGGCGTAGGACAGCTCGAACTCCCCCTCCAGCCCGCGACCCCTGGGATCCGTGCTCACGCTCTTGATGTTCGGCAGGTCCCCTTCGGGAAGGCTGCCGACGGTGAACGTTCCGCCCGCGCCATCGTCAACAACGTACACGGTCCCCCCCGTGTTCTCGGTGAAGCGCAGGGCCTGGGTGGCCGGGTTGTCCTCTTCCTGCTGGTTCTGCAGGTGCATCACCTTGATGCGCAGCGGGCCCCTGTCGAAAAGCGCCTGCACCCCGAAGGTGGAACGCTCCTCCCAGCCACCGAGGTTCTCACTGGCACCTTCACGGTCATTGGGGATCGTACCGTCGAAGCTGCTGGTGCCGCCGAAAACGCGGGCAGCAAAATTCTCGCCAATCGGGATGTTCAGCGACCCGCGCAGGCTGTAGAGCTCGTCACTGCCAAGCTGTGCCTCGACCATACCGTCGACTTCGCCCAGCACCGGGCTTCGGGTCCGGTAATTGATGGCGCCGGCAAAGGTATCGCGGCCAAACAGCGCGCTCTGCGGACCTTTCAGTACCTCGATCTGAGCCAGGTCCATGTTGCCGAATTCGATGGAGGCCCGGTTGTTGAGGAAAATCCCGTCGATAAACACACCGACGTTGCCGATAAGGCCGAGCTGATCGGTTTGCGTCAGGCCGCGAATCGTCGGCTCGGCAAAACCGCCGGGCAGACCGCTGAAGTTGAGGCCCGGGGTCAGCTGCGCGAGATCCTCCAGTCCGAAGGCGTTGGCATTACGCAGGTCCTCGTCGGTGAGCGCGGTAATCGAGACGGGCACCTCGAGGAGATTCTCGTCGCGTCTTCTTGCCACCACCACAATGGTTTCCAGTGGGGTTTTGTTGAGACCTTTTTCCTGCGCCATGACCGGCGACGGCCAGTAGGGCATTGCCGCAACGAGCGCGGCTCCAATGCAGAAGAAGGCGTTTCCGTTCCTGTGTGAGTGCATGGCTTTTCCCCGATTATTCACCTGTTTTTGTCGTGCTCTTTGGTTTTTGTTCTCTCTTTATCTTTGCTGCGTCGACCGGGCCGGCAACGGACTGGCCTTGCGTCCGGCTCCATGCAGAAACTGCACTTCACGCGAAACGGTCCCGGAAGCGCTCCAGCACCAGTTTTCTGATGAACGACGGCAGCCTGGCCGGGTTCTGCGTCTTCAGCCCGGTGAGGTGGACCATGAGCTGCGCAGGGTCGCCTGCCGGCGCGCCGTACCAGTCGTACTCGGTGATCTTCTGTATGACCGAATAGTTCCGCTGTGTATCGATGGACCGCAGCGAGGGATTCATCAGCTCGTCCCGGCTGACGGTCCAGAACCCGACGTCACAGCGAGGCTGGTGCGGACCGTCGTGCTGCGAGGAACCAAGGACCGTGTAGGTGACGTCGTGGCCGGCATCGATGAAGTGCTGGGAAAAGCCGCCCTCGGCATCCCAGGGTTGGGTATAGAAGGCAGGATCGACCCCGGGAACGACAATAGACTGCCCGAAGCGATAGCTCAGGCGATCGGCATAGTGAAGGTTCGGGACGTCGATCATGCGGCCCGTATAGGGGTTGCGAAGGCGAGATACGGGCTCGAAGTTCCGCGGATCCACATGCGTGGTCGTGAAGACAGCCCACATGGTGTAGTCGTGCTCCCCCGCACCGGGTGCCCACTGCTCGTCTGCCGCGGTCACGAAGATTTTCGCCAGGGTGAGCCGTCCAAGGAAGGGAAAGGCCGGCTCTCCGGGAGGACAGATCAGAATCCAGCCGTACTGCGCGAGCCAGCTGTACTCCCCCGCCAGATTCGCCTGCACCTTGGCGAACGCAAAGTGGTTGTCCAGTGGCCTGCGAAGATCGAACGCCCCCGTGTGTTCGGGCATCCATCGAGGCAGATCCGCCCCGAACCCTGGCAGGGTTTCCGAGCGGGCGTGCTCGCTCACCGTCTGGTTGATCGCCGCATCCTGTGCCTCCTCGGCCATCGAGAACACATCCGTGGCCTGCAGCAGGCTCCCGGCACCCAGCAGTGTCCCGCCGAGGCCGCCGAGGAAGCGCCGGCGGCTGTCAGCGAAATCGTCATGCGCGGGCATGGCCGGCGTATCTGGCCGGGACTTTGATTCCGGGGTTCTTTCTGACATCACTAGGCCTCGCTGCTCTTCAGTTGCTTGAACAACTCGTCGTCGTTCACGTTGCGCCGGCGGGACTGGGTCCAGGTAGTGGCGAAGCCCCGGGGGTAATCCCGGTCGTTATCCCGGTATCCGCTCTCGGACCAGAGCACGGGAAACAGCGGACCTGCCGGGGCCTCACCCTCGAGCATCTCATCGAAACTGACGCCTGCGAGATTCACGCAATCCGGTCGCGGCTTCCAGCGGATGTCGTCTCCAAACACGCGAACCGAGAGTGCCTGACGCCAGTCCTTCGAGGTGTTTCCCGACGAGTAGTGCATGGTCCAGGGGTGAATGATGAGCATGTCGCCCGCCTGCATTGCCCACTGCTTGAATCTGTTTTTCGGGTCGGCGCGCAGCTGCTGCTCGTCGGGGTGCTTCGGCCGGTCGTCGGGGCGCTGCATCTGTCGGGCATTCGGCGAAAACAACCAGTGGGGATAGTCAACGGTGCGGGACCCGAGGATCACCTCCAGGCTGTTTTCCGCCTCGACATCGTGCAGTGGAATCCACAGCGACGGAACCATGTTGCCGGTGACCGGCCAGCCCATGCGGTCCGAATGCCAGAGCGTCTTCGAGTCGGATTGCGGCGGCTTGACGAACAGTTCGTCAAAGAAAAAGCGCACGGCGCTCGACCCCATGACCCGTGCCGCGGCCTCGCCAAGGGGGGATTCGAAGATAAAGCGCCGGAATTCCGGAATGGTCCGGGCCATGTAGCGGCCCGGCATCGTGGGCAGCAGTCCGAAGTCGTCAGTCCCCTGGGCGATGGCATCGCAGGCCGGCCGCAGGCTCTCCAGCCAGTCCTTCGAGAAGACCTGGCGCAGGCAGACCGCGCCGTCCTCCTGCCAGGCCTTGCGGTCGGCGTCATCGACGGGTCTCAGGGGAGAGGTGTTGAAGGTCACGGATGTATCTCCATCGGGGCCTGCCAGGGCAATCGTTGCCCAAAGCTACCCCAGAATCCGCGAGGCAAACCATTGCCGATTTCTCATGGACCGATGCCTGGTGTGCATCGGTCATGCAAGCTGGATACGATCCGGATACATATCCAGCAAAGCGCGCTTGTGGAAATCCGGGGTGTCTTCCACGACCTGAAGAATAAAGAAGCGTCTTTTAATTTCGG
>JAWLGG010000228.1:0-5330 GCA_041685155.1 Chromatocurvus sp. | reverse complement strand
ACGCCATCGCGCATGCCGTAGTCCTGCATCACCACCTCCTGCTGTGCCGGGCTGAGACGGGGGTCCGGGGCCAGCCTGAGGGTGACCTGTGTGTGCCAGTCGGCATCGTCGGCACCGGTTCTGTCACTGGGGTCGAGGAGTTCGGGTTCGCCGCGAAAGCGGCTGAGGACAAAGTCACGGTAGCCCTGGTTCTTTTCACACCAGGCCCGTACGTGCCAGCGCAGGCCGGTAAAGACCAGCGTGTGGGGGACGATGATGCGGCCCTCGCGGTCGGGATTGCTGATCGAGACATAGTCTACCTCGAGGCGCTGCGCCCGACGTGCCGCCTGTAGCAATGGCCGCAGGACCTCTGGCCGTACATCGCGCACGGGCAGGGACAGCACCTCGATGTTGCGTAACTCGAGGGAGAGCGACTCGAAGACGTTACTGAGCTCTGCATTGCGCGCCGCGAGGTGCAGGTATTCATCGGCGAGGCCGCTGGTCAGCCGCGGCTTGAAGTCAGGCGCAGGACGGTAGCCCTTGAGGTATTTGTCGTATTCGAGATTGCCATTGCCGACGCCCCTCAGATAGGCGTTGATGTCCTTGCTCGCCTGCTGCCTGCCAATGCCGAAGGTGTCACAGAGATGTCGCGTGGTAAGCCGGCCTTCCCAGAGGCTGATGATCTCGATAAAGCGGTAGCGCAGCAGCAGATCCCAGCGGAACGGCCAGGGGTTATTGTCATGGGTCGGGGGCACAGCGTTCTCTCCGCGCGACAGCCGTGTTACCCGAGCATACGTCGGCGGGCGCGCAATGCAAGCGGCGGTCAATGCATCTCGAACCGGCAGCTGCTGTCGCCACTGGCGCTGCAATGCGTCTCGATGCAGATCATTCGCGGGTCGACGAGGGCGCGGAAAAGCCGCTCGAAGACGGCTGCGTGCCAGCTGCAGATCGGATGCGCCGCCTTTTCACCGCGGATGACAGGGTTGTCCTCAAGTTCGAATACCACTGGCTGGCGACTGACGACCCGAAAGCGGCCCGACCCGGCGAAGCTCCAGGCGTGCCGGTCGATGAGACTGCAAAGGACGGGGGAGGCAAGCCACCCTGGCATGTGGGCCAGCGTTCGTGACGCCACAGGCGGCATGCGTGAGGCGACGATCCAATTCCCCGTGCGCTCACCGGCGTGACGGGTAATCTGGTCGGCGATTTCGGGGTATTCCCGCCGCAGGGCCTGATGCACAGCCGCTGCGGGCGCTTCGTCGCAGAGGCGGTCCTCTGGAGGGAGGCGCTTCACCCCGGCTGATCGGAGGATATGACTGCCGGCGTGGGTTCCCAGGACCTCGCCGATCACGGGCAGCAGGTGCAGAATACTCATCGGGCCTATGGGCCCCGAGGTGGCAGCCTGCTTCATGACGGAACGCCGCGGTGCAAGCGGAAAGGGGGAGGACGGATCATATCAGCCAGAGACACGAGCCAGTGCGCCCGCGAGGGCCACAGCGGCGGGAAACCTGCGGCGGCGAGGGCCGCCGCACTGGAATCACTCTTCCATCTTCTGGCGCATTTTTTCACCGGCTTCGTCCGCCTTCTGTCTGGCCTCGTCTGCCATGTCCTCTGCCTTGTCGGCGGTATCATCAGCCATGTCCCCGGCGTTGCGCATGGCTTCCTCGGAGGCGGACTCACCATCTTCCATCATGGCCCGGGCACGGTCTCCCGCTTCATCCATCGCGTCGCCGGCCTTGTCCATGGCGTCGTCCATGGCATCACCCGCATCGTCGGCGGCATCTTCAGCCCAGCCCTTCGCATCTTCCATTGAGCGCTCTGTGGCCTCGCCCGCCTTTTCCGCCGCATCCATGGCGTTCTGGCCGGCGTCTTCAGCGTCGTCCTTGCTGCAACCGGAGAAGGCCGTGGCCAGTGCGGCAACGATAAATGCCCCCAGAATGTGCTTCGCTTCCATGTGGAATCCTCTCATGATCGTCAGATTTTGTTGTGGTCACAGGTTACTGTGGCGTGCGGCGACCCTGTTCATGCCACACACTTTAGCAGGCTATACCGAAAGTCCGTGCAGGTAAAGCGAGTCTCACCAGGATTGGCGCGGGGTACAGGCGCATTCCAGCGCGGTTGGTCAGGTGATCTGCTATTTCGGGGTTGCGTATCAACAGGGTGAATTCCAAACGACCCCTTGTGGAGACCGCACGCATGCATCATGCACGATACGCTCTGGCCATAGCCTCGATTCTCTCCTGCCTTGTATTCGCGCCAGCGCAGGCGCAGAGTCTCCTGTCCGAGGGCGATCCTGCCCCTGACTTCGAACTGCAGGCATCCGACGGCAAGACCTATCGGCTCTCCGACTTCCGGGGAAAACAGGCCGTTGTGCTTGCCTGGTTCCCGCGGGCGTTCACCTCCGGCTGCACCGTGGAGTGCAAGTCGCTGGCCCGGAACGGGGATCGCATCCGCCGGTTCGATGTGGCCTATTTCATGGCCAGTACAGATCCGGTGGAGAAGAACACCGATTTCGCTGCCGAGACGGAGGCCGATTTCCCGCTCCTGAGCGACCCTGAAGGAGAGGCCGCAAAAGCCTACGGTGTGTACACCAGCGGCTTCGCCCGGAGGCATACGTTCTATATCGACCGCGACGGCGTGATTGCGCACATAGATCGTTCGGTGCGACCGAGCACCTCCGCCGAGGACATGATCGCCAACCTGGATGAGCTGGACGTGGCGCGGCGTTGAGCGCAAGAGGGCATGTCACAGGCGCCAGTAGCCCCACGAGCTCGGGGCTTTTGCGGCAACAGCGCCGGCGCGGGTTGAAAGGCATGGTTTACTGACACAGGGGGAGTAGAATACGCGGCCTCCTTTTACGGACTGAGAGCCCGTGTTCTCCCTGTTTACGCTGAAAGAGCTATTTCGACTGGCGCTGCCTATGGTGGTGTCGCAGGGTGCGTTCGCGCTCATGATGTTTGCGGACCGGTTCTTTCTCTCGCGTATCGACTCCGTGCACGTTGCCGCCTCCCTCGGCGGCGGGGTCACCTTCTTCGTGTGCATGTGCTTCTTTACCGGCATTGTCTCCTATGGCAATGCCCTGGTGGCCCAGTACTACGGGCGACGCACCCTCGCGTTCTGTCCACGGGTCGTGACCCAGGCGGTATTCATTGCCCTGGCCAGCCAACCGGTGCTGCTGATCGCGACCCTGCTGGCGTCCCGGGCCTTTGCCGGCATGGGCCACGACCCGGCGTTGGTGGCGCTGGAGAAACCCTACTTCCAGATGTTGATGGCCGGGTCCTTCTTTTTTCTGGTCAAGAATGCGCTGGCGTCATACTTCACGGGGATCGGCAGAACCCGGGTGGTGATGATCAGCGATGTTATCGGCGTACTGCTGAATGTCCCACTCAGCTACGTGCTGATTTTCGGCAAGCTGGGCCTGCCAGCGCTGGGGATCGTTGGCGCGGCACTGGGCACCGTCATCGCCGGTATCCTGACCATCGGCATCTACGGGCTGTTCTACTTCAACCGCATTCACGTGGACCAGTTCAGCGTGGCGGACTCCTTCCGCTTTGACCGGGTCATCATGCGGCGTTACCTGCGCCTGGGCTTTCCCTCGGGTCTGGAGTTCTTCATCAGCATGGCGACATTCAATGTCTTCCTGCTGCTGTTCCAGTCCTACGGCATTGCCGAGGGCGCGGCCATGGCCATTGTGTTCAACTGGGACATGCTGTCCTTTGTGCCCATGATGGGCCTGAGTATCGCCATTATGAGCCTGATCGGACGCCACGTGGGGGCGGACGACATGTCGCGGGCTACTCAGGTGATCAGCTCGGGACTCGTCATCGGCATCGGCTATTCCGGTGTGCTGGCGGTGTGCTTCTTTATTTTTCGTGTGGAGCTGCTGGAGGTGTTCGCCAGCCCCGGGCAGGATTTCTCGGCGATCCGCGACATCGGCGAGAAGATGATGGTGGGCATGGTCTGCTACGTGATGGCGGACGCGGTGATTCTCGTCTGCAGTGGAACGCTGCGCGGGGCGGGGGACACGCGCTGGCTCATGCTGGCGTCCATCAGCATTCATGTGGCGATGCTGCTGGTACAGCTGGTAGTGATTCTGGTTCTGGATCAGGGTCCCCTGGTCAGCTGGTGGGTGTTTGTCGCGACCCTGGTGCTGAACGCGGCGATATTTGCGCAACGGGTTCTCAAAGGGCGCTGGCGTCAGCCGGAGCGCCTCGCGCGCATGATGGCCAGGTGAGTGTACGCGCAGGTGTCTGCGCGAGGCGGCCGCATCGTTCGCAGTCCGGCCCTACAGGGTCAGCAGTCGACGGATGAGCCCCTGCTGCCCGTGCTCGCGGCGGCGTCTCTCCAGCAGTTCATCGATCTGCGCGTCTATCTCGCCCGCAACGCGGTCGCGGATGGATCGGCGCGTTTTCGCCGCCAGTCGGCGCCCACGGTGAGCCGAGAGATCAACCGCGTCACCGAACCCCAGGTAGCAGGGCTCCGGCCGCGGCAGGAGTGACCCGAGCATGCCCCGGGCCAGCGGCGGTATCAGGTCGCGGCGCATACCGGGGTCGAGAATGCCGACGCGTATCAGGCCCTTTCCCAGTGCGGTGTCGGGGAGATCCTCACCTTCGATCAGGTGGCTGTAGAAGTCGTCCGGGCCGACCAGGCCGAAGGGGACGATGGTGTAGCCCTGTTCGGCAGCCAGGCGCACAAATCCATCGCGATCCTTCCACTGCAGGCGGTAATTCTCCCGTGCCGACTTGACCGCCTCGTGGGCACCGCCGGGAAACACCAGCAGGTCATGTCCGCGAGCCATTAGCGCCCGGCAGACCTCCGGGTGACCCATGGTCGCGCCGCAGCGCAGCAGGGTCGACGCGAGGCGCTGATCGGTGAACAGGAACTTGTCGCCCATCGGCCGCAGGAAGCGCGTGTAGTCACGCAGCATGATCGGCAGCACAATCAGCCCGTCTATGGCAAACAGGCCGTGATTGCCCACAAACAGGCAGGGACGCTCCGGCACCCCCTCCGCCCCGAAGACCTGTGGCTTGAACCAGGTCTGCACCAGCCGGTACAGCATTTCCAGCTCCCATCCCCCCATCGGCCGGGCCGCCAGGGCCCGGCGAATGTGGCGCTGCAGTGCCGCGGGATCATACAGTGGTGCGTTGTCGCTGCGAAAGATGGGATTGTCTGCCATGAATAGCTGCAAGCCGGAAACGTGGCGCGAGTATATCCGCTTGCGTCCCTCCCTGCAGGGACGACGACCTTCTACCGGCCGGTCATTTCCGCTAGAGTGAGCGCCCGTCAAACCTGTGAGAGCCTGAAACATGAGCGAAACGACCCTGCAGATACAGTCCCTGCTGCGCGAGGACAGC